>CBHCMH010000601.1:0-1505 GCA_965974445.1 uncultured Rhizorhapis sp. | reverse complement strand
GGCATCCGTTATCATCCTGACGTCAACCTGGGCGAAGTTGCGGCGCTGGCCATGCTTATGACGTGGAAATGCGCGCTGACGAAGCTGCCGTTCGGCGGAGCGAAGGGCGGCGTCAGGGTCGATCCGTCATCGCTCAGCTGGGAAGAAATGGAACGGCTGACCCGGCGCTATACGTCGCAGTTCATCGACATCATCGGGCCAGACAAGGATATACCGGCCCCCGACATGGGCACCGACGCCCAGGTCATGGCCTGGATCATGGATACCTATAGCGAGCATGTCGGCCATTCCGTGCCATCCGTGGTGACGGGCAAACCGATCGTCCTGGGCGGATCGCAGGGGCGGCATGAGGCGACAGGCAGAGGCCTCGTCTACCTGATCGAGGATATATGCGGCCAATTGGGCATAAAGATGGATGGCGCGCGGGTGGTCGTGCAGGGGTTCGGCAATGTCGGGGCGCATGCTGCGACTTTCCTGGCCAAGGCCGGGGCAAAGGTCATCGGCGTCAGCGATGTGAGCGCCGCGCTTTACAATGACAAAGGGCTGCCCATTGACGGGCTGATCGAACATGCGCGGCAGAACCGTCTGCTCTGGAATTGCCCGCTCGGGGAGAAAATCACCCAGAATGAGCTGTTGGAACTGGAATGCGAAATACTGACGCCCTGCGCGCTTCAGAAGCAGGTCACCGCCGACAATGCGCATCGGATCAATTGCCTCGTCCTGGCCGAGGGCGCCAACGGCCCGACGACATTGGAAGCCGACGAAATATTGAAGGACAGGGGAGTCATCCTGTTGCCCGATATATTGGCGAATGCGGGCGGGGTGATCGTTTCCTATTTCGAATGGGTACAGGGACTACAGAACTTCATGTGGCCGCTCGAAGAAGTGAACGCCCGCATGCGCGCCATATTGACCGATGCCCTTGCCCGCACGCAGCGCAGAGCAGCGGCGGAAAAGGTCGATCTGCGCACGGCTGCCATGCTTGAAGCGCTCAGCCGGGTCGGCGACGCCAATGTATTGCGCGGCATATATCCATAGGGGCGAAGCGCGACATAAAAGGTCCGCCAGGGACGAGACCCCTCGCCTGGCGGACCTTTTCATGTTTTGACGCGAAAGGACGATTATTCGATGTCGTCGTCCGCGTCGGGTCCGGTCATCAGGGCTTCGGCGACGCTTTCGGTCTTACCCCGGATCGCCTTTTCAAGCTTGTCGCGAAGCTCGGTATTTTCCTTGAGAAATGTCTTGGCGTTTTCGCGGCCCTGACCGATACGAACCGAGTCATAGCTGAACCAGGCGCCGGATTTCTCGACGATGCCGGCCTTGACGCCAAGATCGAGAATCTCGCCAATCTTCGAGATACCCTCGCCGTACATGATGTCGAATTCGACCTGTTTGAAAGGCGGGGCGACCTTGTTCTTTACGACTTTCACGCGCGTGGTGTTGCCGACGATGTCGTCGCGGTCCTTGATCTGACCGGTGCGGCGGATGTCGAGGCGGACGGACGC
>CBHCMH010000600.1:0-1508 GCA_965974445.1 uncultured Rhizorhapis sp. | reverse complement strand
ATGCGCGCACCAAAAGGTCGAGGCCGGGTTCAACTCCGATTCTCGCAAACGCTTGACCCCTCATTTCGAGCCCGAGACCAGATTTCGCCTTGGCGTCCTTGTCGAGGACGAAATCACCGATGACAGTTCCCAGAGTATCGGAGCGCGTGGCACGGTTCACATTGCTGTCCGGCGCAAGCGCCACTTCGATGGAGCCGCCAAAAGGCTTGTCTGCGGTCAAAGCGCGGGCATAGAAGCGCACAGCCTGTTGCACAGCCGACGGCAATCCGCTGGCCTCGGCGGCACGCAATTCACGTCTGGCTTCGGCAAGATTGCCTAATGCCGCATGCATCCGCGCCAATTCAAGACGTACGCGCGCAGCACCGGGCTTCTCGTCCAAGATGCGGCGCAACTCGACTGCGGCATCCGCATAGCGGGAGAGGCTGTCGGCCAGCATCAACGCCAGCCGGAAGCGTGCCTCAGTGCGTACTTCCAAGTCGCGGTCTTGGGCAAGCGCACGGTAGGCCTGTTCCGCTACAGTAAAATCGCGGCGCGACCGAGCAGCCTCGGCAAACTGGAAGACTTGGCTGACGGACATTGTGAGCCTGCCGGTAGGCGATTGATCGTCCTGCGTAGCGCGCTGCATTGCTTCACTTTGTGTACTTGCCCCGCTTGCGATGCCAGTCAGCATCACAACCCATAATATTGTCCGCATTTACTTTGGTTCCGCTACCATGGGGGAGGCGTAGTCAGCTTGCAAGTATCTGTCAAATTTATACTTCTGCAAGATTCCGGTCTGTTCCGTGACATTCAAAACGGTCGGCGGGCGAATTTCGGAAGGCAAATGCGATTGCGAATTCGTCTGCCCCCCACCACCCCATCCACACCCCCGCCCGGCAACCTTTTTCATCCCCCGCGCTTTACGTGAACATTACCCATGCACAAAGCTTGCCAAATCGGCTAGACATGGCCGCCCGCGTTTACGCATGGTTAATGACGCCTATGGCATCGAAGGGATGAACAAGGACCGCACATGAACGATATTGGCATCATCGACCGGCCTGAAGCCGCCCTGACCGTGCAGGCGCAGACCAGCGGGTTGTCCGTGGTGTCGATCGCCAAAAGCTATGACAAGCGCGCCGTTCTGGCCGATGTGTCGCTGTCGGTGGCGAAGGGGGAGGTTGTGGGGCTGCTCGGCCCCAATGGCGCGGGGAAGACGACCTGCTTTTATTCGATCATGGGCCTGGTGAAGCCTGATTCCGGCCGCATCCTGCTGGATGGCGATGATATCACGCCGCTGCCCATGTATCGCCGCGCGATCCTGGGCCTGGGCTATTTGCCTCAGGAAACCTCCATCTTTCGCGGCATGACGGTCGAACAGAATATCATGGCGGTGCTGGAACTGGCCGAGCCGGACAAGGCGGCGCGGGAGGCGCGGCTGGAGGAATTGCTGGGCGAGTTTGGCCTGACGCGGCTGCGCGGATCGTCGGCCATGTCGCTTTCGGGCGGTGAGCGGCGGCGGTGCGAGA
>CBHCMH010000599.1:0-1516 GCA_965974445.1 uncultured Rhizorhapis sp. | reverse complement strand
GGGTGGGCCGGCGAAACCACCGCGCCATCGGAAACCAGCACGCCGACGATCGCAGAGCTGGAATTCGTGCCGGGCAAGGCGTTTGCAGAACCCCGCGCCACGACCGACATCCTGGAGGACGCGTCGATCGACATGGAAAGCTGGCTTGTGGACGAAGTGACGATGGAACTGGCCGAGCTGGAAGGTGATGCTTTCATCAATGGCAACGGCGTCAACAAGCCCCGTGGCGTCCTGAGTTACACGAAGGTAGCCAACGCTTCCTACAGCTGGGGCAATGTGGGCTTTGTCGTGACGGGCGGCGCGGCGGGTTTTGCCGCCAGCAATCCATCAGATGCGTTGATCACCCTGCAGCATGCGCTGAAGCGGAAATATCGCCCAGACGCATCTTTCATCATGAACGATGCAACGCTGGCGGGTATCCGCAAATTCAAGGATGGCAACGGCATCTATCTCTGGCAGCCCAATTTGCAATTGGGCGCACTGGGCGTATTGCTGGGCTCGCCGGTCTATACGGACGACTTCATGCCGGACCTTGCGGCCGATGCTTATCCGATCGCGTTTTCCAACTTCCGCCGGTCCTATCTGATTGCCGACCGGCGCGGAATCACGGTGCTCCGCGATCCCTATACCGCTAAGCCCTACGTCAAATTCTACACGACCAAGCGCGTGGGCGGCGGCATCCAGAACTTCGAGGCGATCAAGCTTCTGAAGTGCTCGACCTGAGCGTCAATCAATCCTGATGGGGCGGATCACCGCCCCGCCGTCTTTCATGAGCGTGAGAAGGAATATCTGTCATGCGCGATCTTCACAATCATATCAAACCTATGCGGTGCATCAGCCCCGTATCGGTTGCGGACAATACCGCCCAGGTCGGCCAGATCATCGACCGCCAGGGCTTCAACAGCCTGGAGTATCTCATCGCCATCGGTTCGGTGGCGGATGCCGATACGACCTTCACCGTCCTGCTGGAAGAGGGCGACGCGTCCGACCTCAGCGATGCGGCGGCGGTTGCGGACGCAGACCTGCTGGGCACCGAGGCGCTGGCCAGTTTCCAGTTCGACGATGACAATGAGGTTCGAAAGCTCGGCTATCGCGGGAACAAGCGCTATACGCGCCTGACGATCACGCCCGCCAACAATGCGTCCGCCGCTGTGCTGGCCGCCGTGGCCGTGCTTGGTCATCCGGAAATCGGTCCGACCAGCAACCCCTGATAGCAGGACTTGACGAACGGCCGCCTTTCGAGGCGGCCGTTCGTTGTTGAAGGATCCGCCATGACCTGGCTCGAAACGCAACTGGTTGCCGCCCCGGCGGTCGAGCCGCTGGAGCTTTCCGAAGCGCGGGCGCAGTGCCGGATCGATGCGGGGGACGCTACTGACGATGCGTTGCTGACCGACTATATCAAGGCGGCGCGGGAGCATGTTGAGCGTTCGACCGACGTGCGACTGATCAGCCAGACGGTGAAGTTTCGCCGCGCCAGTTTTTGCGATGAGATGCCCTTGCCACTCGCGCCGATTAT
>CBHCMH010000598.1:0-1523 GCA_965974445.1 uncultured Rhizorhapis sp. | reverse complement strand
GGGCAATCTTTACGGCGGTGGCGACCGGGGCAAGGCTGTCCCCCAGGAAGACCGCGTCGGCGGCGTTCTGGCTGGCGTCGCTGGCGGACGCGGGCGCCATGGAGACATGTCCGGCGGCAAGCGCGGGACCGTCGTTGAGTCCGTCACCCACCATCAGTATCTTCGCGCCACCAGCGGAGAGCCGGCGCACCAGTTCCAGCTTGTCCTGCGGATGCATGGCGCCCTGCGCCGTCAGCCCGGTCATGGCGGCGACGGGGTATAGGGCGGTTACGCGGTCGCCGCTGGCAATCAGGCCGGGCAGGCCCATGTCCTGCAGCTGCCGCACCGTATCCGCTGCTTCGGGGCGGATCGCGTCGTTGAAAAGCAGCGGACGGGGCGGACGGATGCCCCGCACATAGCTGGTAGCAAGATTGTCATGCAACATCGCGTTCACCGGGCGGGACAGCGCCACCACCTCCCCAGCGAACGCGCCGGACACGCCAAGGCCCGGCTCCTCGCTGACGCCGGTCACCGGCGCGGCGGCGACGCCCTCCCGTTCAAGCGCGGTGCGTAGCGCGTTGCTCAGCGGATGGCGGCTGGCGGAAGCAAGGGCCAGGATGATGGCCTTGTCCTCAGCGGAGAAGGCATGAAGATTGGCTGGCTCCGGACGCCCCAGGGTCAGCGTGCCGGTCTTGTCGAATATGACCTGATTGGCTTCCGACAGCCGCTCCAGCGCCGACCCGTCCTTGATCAGGACGCCCCGCCGCATGAGCACGCCCGATGCGACAATCTGGGCCGCCGGGACCGCAAGACCCAGCGCACAGGGACAGGTGATGATCAGCACGGCGGCGGCGATCAGCAGCGCCTGGTGCCAGCCTGCTCCCGCAATCATCCAGCCGGCAAAGGACAGCGCCGCCAGCAGATGGACCGCCGGGGCATACAGCCGGGCGGCGCGGTCGGCGATGCGGACATAGCGGCATTTGGATTGGCCTGCCTCCTCCATCAGGCGGGCAATGTCGGCTATGACCGTATCCTCGCGGGCCGCCGTTACCCGGACTGTCACCGGACCGTCCAGGTTCAGCGTCCCGGCATGCACCCGGTCCCCTTTGGCCACCAGTTGGGGGGCGCTTTCACCGGTCAGCAGCGAGAGGTCGAAGGCGCTCGTTCCTTCGGCAATCAACCCGTCGGCGGCAAGCCTCTCTCCGGCCGCCACCAGCATCTCCATGCCGGGCTCGATGTCGGCGGCGCTGGTCCAGCGCGTGCCCTGCCCGGTCTTTACCAGGGCCCCCGGCGCGGTTTGCCGGAGCAACGCCGCCACGCCATCGCGCGCCCTGTCGCGCATGACGCTGTCCAGCCACCGCCCGGCCAGCAGGAAGAAGAGCAGCATGACCGCGCCGTCGAACCAGGCATGGGGGCCGCCGACGATCGTTTCATACAGGCTGATTCCGGTGGCGAGCAGCACGCCAATGGAAATCGGCACATCCATATTGGTCCGCTTCCGCCGCAATGCAGCAAGGGCGGAGGCAAAGAAAGGGCGACCCGCA
>CBHCMH010000597.1:0-1527 GCA_965974445.1 uncultured Rhizorhapis sp. | reverse complement strand
TTCTCGCCCAGCGTCTTGCCGGTGACGGTCCTGCAATTGCCGTGCAGCAGACCGTTATCCATCAGCGTCTTCATCAGCATATAGACGCCGCCCGCGTCATACATGTCCCTGGCGACATATTGGCCACCCGGTTGCAAGTCCGCGATGTAAGGCGTCGTCTTGAATATCTCGGCGACATCGAACAGGTCAAAGTCGATCCCTGCTTCATGCGCCATGGCGGGCAGGTGCAGTCCGCCATTGGTGGAACCGCCGGTCGCGGCCACCACGCGGGCGGCGTTCTCGAACGCTTCGCGGGTGCAGATGTCGCGCGGGCGGATATTGCGGGCCAAAAGCTCCATCACCTGCTCGCCCGCCGCGAGCGCGATTTCGTCGCGGCTCTTATAGGGCGCGGGGGCCATGTTGCTGTTGGGCAGCGACAGGCCGATGGCTTCGCCCACGCAGGCCATGGTGTTTGCGGTATATTGTCCGCCGCAGGCACCGTGGCCGGGACAGGCGACCTTTTCCAGGTCGATCAGTTCCTGCAGGGGGCAAGCGCCCGCCGCATATTTTCCGACAATCTCGAACACGTCCTTGACGGTCACGTCCTTGTCATGGAAACGGCCGGGCAGGATCGATCCGCCATAGACGAAGATGCCGGGGACGTTGAGGCGCAGCATCGCCATCATCATGCCCGGCAGGCTCTTGTCGCAACCGGCAAAGCCGACAAACGCGTCATAGCAATGGCCGCGCATGGAAAGTTCGATCGAGTCGGCGATGACTTCGCGGCTGACGAGCGAACTTTTCATGCCCTGATGGCCCATGGCGATGCCGTCGGTCACGGTGATGGTGTTGAACCGGCGCGGCATGCCGCCGCCCTTTTCCACGCCCGCGCGGCAGATGTCCGCCTGCGCGTTCAAAGTCGTGTTGCAGGGCGCGCTGTCATTGCCCGCCGACGCGATACCGACGAATGGCCGGGCAATGTCCTCTTCGGTAAGGCCCATGGCGTAATAATAGCTGCGGTGCGGGGCACGCTCCGGACCGACGGAAACGTGACGGCTGGGGAGCTTGTTCTTGTCAAATTTGTTGGTCATGTCCTGTCCTTCTCGTGCGCGCCTCATTCCAAAAAGGGGCGGTTCACGCAAGGGATTTGCGGCATTCCATCAGGATCGGGGCCAATATCCCTGCAAAGCGCCTCTGCCCGGCAGCGTCACTCACCAGATCCTGGCGCATTTCCACGCCCAGATACGGAATGCCATTGCCCTCGCCGTGACGGTTCATCGTCGCGTTCAACTGCTTGCCCGAATAGGGCAGCTGATCGCCGACATGCAGCCCCGCCGCCTCCAGCAAGGGAATGGCGATACGGGCGGCGCGGTCGTCCTCATTATAGAGAACGCCGATGTCCCAAGGCCTCTCTTCATGCCGGCTTTGCAACGATGGCGTAAAGCTGTGGAGCGACAGCAATATCTCCGGCTGGTGCTCGCCGATCATCGCCGCCACCCTGTCATGATAGGGCCGCCAGAAACGGTCCAGCCGCGCGACAATGTCGGC
>CBHCMH010000596.1:0-1538 GCA_965974445.1 uncultured Rhizorhapis sp. | reverse complement strand
GGGCAGTCCTCCACCTTTGCGGAACCGCTGCCGTGCCACTACAATATGCATGGAAACAACAAGTTCGGCCTGTCGAGCCTGAACAATCTGCATCTCCTGCCGCCTACCGGCGCAATGCTGATCACCCCGCCGCTCAAGATCAAGAACGGATCGGGCAGCCCCTGCCGCGTGCTGGCGCTGGTCGAACGCTAAGCCCCGCCATCCGAGCGGCCGCTGGCTCTGGCCGCTCGGATGGTGCTACGCGGCGTTGCTCTGCGCGCCTCTTCGCCGCGTTTTCCGTGGCGACTGAAGATTGGGAAACAGGTCGGCGTGCTGCGCCAGTTCGCACCGGGTCCGGCGGATATGTTCTGTCAGCAGGTGCGCCGCGCCTTCCGCGTCACGCCGCCGTATTGCATCGACAATGAGCTTGTGTTCGGCGTGGATGATCCAGTTGCGTTCGCGTCCAAGCAGGCTGGTGAACGCGCGGCGATAATGCTGCGTTGTGTTCCAGAAACGCTCGATCATGGCGAGCAACTGTTTCATCCCCGCGTCCGCATAGCACGCCAGATGAAACATCCGATCCAATTTGAGGAAGGTTTCGGTGTCCGTCGATGCGGCCATGTCCTCGACCAGCCGCTCCAGCAGATCGATCCGATCCTCGGTCATGTTCGGGATCGATTGCGCCATGGCCAGGGGCTCCAGCCGTTCCCGGATCATGTATATTTCGAGGCATTCCGCCAGATCGACCCGCGCCACCCAGGCACCGCTGCTCGGCTTCAGCACGACCAGTCCGTCGCTTTCCAGCCGACCGAGTGCGACGCGCACTGGAATCCGGCTCACCGAGAAGCGGGCGGCGAGCTCTTCCTGACCAATGCGGCTGCCGGGCGGCAGTTCGCCCGCGAGAATCAGCGTGCGTATGCCGTCCGTGACGCGATCGGTGATAAGCGACGTCTCATGCGTGCTCGTTTCTGCGGGCGCTGTCCTGTCGATCGCTCCCACTCCTCAACTGGCCGGATCGGCAGGGTGCCACAACCGGCGGGTGGTAGTCGACTCATAGCCCTTGCCTCCCGGGAAACTCAACAACTCCAGTTGCATATCCCAGGGCGTCAGGAAATAGACCCATGTCTGCCCGGCGCTGGGCCCGGTGGCGCGGACCGTCGGCTCGCCCAGGATGCGCAGCCCGTGCCGCTTCAGATAGGCCAGGGCGAGACCGAAGTCGTCGACATAGAAGGCGAGATGGTGGCCGCCGACATCGCAATTGCGGGGCGGCACCGTGTTCCGGTCATCGCCGTCATATTCGAAAATCTCGAAATTGGGGCCAAAGCCGCATCGGAAGAAGCGCAACTCGCGCACGCGGGTGCGGGCGGGAACATTGAGGTGACGGACCATCCAGTCCCCCTCGGCATCCGCGATCGGTCCGAGCGAATAGAAATATTCGCATCCGATCACGTCGACGAAGAAGCGCGTGGCCTCTTCAAGGTCGGGCACCGTGAAGCCGATATGCTCCACGCCCCGCAATCCCGGGAGTCCGCCGCCGTTTTCCATATACGCCTCCGATC
>CBHCMH010000595.1:0-1539 GCA_965974445.1 uncultured Rhizorhapis sp. | reverse complement strand
GGTGGAGACGCAAGCCGCGCTCGCCGCCTATCCGCAATATCGCGCCGTCAACAAGCAGGCCGTGACGCTTGATGAATTGCGCGCCGCGCTGAAACCCGGCGAGGCCTATATGAAGATGGCGCGCGTGGGCGGGGCCGTCTATGCCGTCTATGCCGACAGCGCGGGCGCGACCGGCTATCGCCTGCCGATTTCCAGCGCCGAGCTGGAGCGGAAAGTCGATGGGCTGCGGGAGACGATTTCGACGGTCAATGCCGGGGTGCAGACCACCTACCCGTTCGATGTCGAGCTGGCCCGCGCGCTGTACCTCGATCTTTTCGGGCCGGTAGAGGCGCGGCTGGCATCCGCAAGCCATCTGATTTTCGAGCCCGATGGCGCGATGCTCCGCCTGCCGCCCAACCTGCTCATTGCCGATCAGGCCGGGGTGGACGCCTATCTGAAGCGTATTGAAGATCCCGCCGCCGATGAGTTTGATTTCCGGGGCGTGCAGTGGCTGGGCCGTGACCGCGCCATCAGCACGGCCGTGTCCGTCCGGGGCTTCCGCGATGCCCGCTCGGCCAGCGCATCGCGCGGCACGCAGCATTATCTGGGCCTGGGCCAGAATGCGCCGGTTTCGCAGACAGTGAGCGCAGCCTTCACCGGATCGGCGACGGGCGATGCCGAAGCCCAATGCCGCTGGCCGCTCGCCGAGTGGAACCGCCCGATTGCCGCGACCGAGCTTCGTCAGGCCGCCAACCTGCTGGGTCCGGCGGGCACGCAAGTGCTGACCGACGCAGCCTTTAGCGACAGCGCCATCATGGCGCGCGGCGACCTTGGCGACTATCGCGTGCTGCACTTTGCAACGCACGGGCTGGTCACCCCGCCGCGCAACGGATGCCCGGCGCGGCCTGCCCTGCTCACCTCCTTCGGCGACGCGGATTCCGATGGGCTGTTGAATTTCAGCGAGATTTTCGACCTGAAGCTGGACGCCGATCTTGTCATTCTGTCGGCATGCGACACGGCCGGGCAGGCGAGCAAGGAAGCGACGCGCGCGGCGGGGCTTGGCACGGGCGGCGGCACCGCGCTCGACGGGCTTGTCCGCGCCTTCATCGGTGCGGGCGGGCGGGCGATCATCGCCAGCCACTGGCCCGCGCCCGACGATTATGACGCGACCCAACGGCTGATCGGCGGCCTGTTCGGCGGCGGAACCGGGGAAAGCATCGGCGCGGCGCTGCAAAAGGCGCAACGGCCGCTGATGGACGACGCGGCGACCTCGCATCCTTTCTATTGGTCCGGCTTCGCCATTGTGGGGGATGGCGCGCGGCCGCTGCTGGCGGGGCGGTAATGTGTGTTGTCAAATTTCTTTTTGCCGTCATCCCCGCGGAGTCGAAGACGGGCGTAGCCCAACGCGGGGATCCATCTCCTGACCTGACCGCCTGATTTTACGTCGGGAGATGGGTTCCCGCCTGCGCGGGAACGACGAAAATTCGGAATTGGACAATGCAGCGATCTTCGGAAGTGGAGGGACATAGAAAATGAAATCCCTTCTCGCCCGGCCCGAAA
>CBHCMH010000594.1:0-1552 GCA_965974445.1 uncultured Rhizorhapis sp. | reverse complement strand
AAGCGCGGCCACCAGGCGGACGCTTTTGCCATAGAGGCGCTGCGAAATGCGATCGATCATCACGGCTCCCTCATAGCGCAGGCGGGACGGGAATGTCAGCGGACTCATCCTCCACTTTGGTTAACAAATGGTCACTAGCCCCGCCGGGCCGCGAACCAGATGACATGCCGGGGACCCTTGCCATTGCCGCGCGCGCGGACCGCGACTTCCTCGACGGCAAAGCCTGCCTTGCCGAGGCGGCGGGCGAAGGCGTCGTCCGGGGCGGCCGACCAGATGGCCAGCACGCCGCCGGGCTTGAGCGCGGCCATGGCCGCCGACAGGCCGCGCGCGGAATAGAGCTGGTTGTTGCCTTCGCGCGTCAGCCCGTCCGGG
Organism: uncultured Rhizorhapis sp.; assembly: GCA_965974445.1. Taxonomy (GTDB): domain Bacteria; phylum Pseudomonadota; class Alphaproteobacteria; order Sphingomonadales; family Sphingomonadaceae; genus Rhizorhapis. The sequence continues at coordinate 1,180 of CBHCMH010000594.1, read as the reverse complement.
CCGTTGTCCACATCGAGCAGGATCGCGTCATAGCTGTTTTGCGCCGCACCGATCAGCGCCGCCACGTCACCCTCGATCAGATCCACGCGCGGATCGTCCAGGCAGCCCGCCGCCAGCTCTGCCATCGGGCCACGCGCCCAGTCGATGATTTCAGGCACCAGCTCGGCCACGCTCACGCGCGTGTCGGGCCCAAGCGCCTTCAACGCGGCCCGCAGGGTAAAGCCCATGCCATAGCCGCCGATCAGCAGATGCAGCCGTTTCCGCCGGCCGATCCGCTCGCACGTCATCACGGCCAGCGCTTCCTCCGACCCGCTCATCCGGCTGTTCATCAATTCGTTGCGGTCGAGCACGATCATGAAATCCTTGCCGCGCCGGAACAGCCGCAAATCCTCCCCGCCCGGAACCTTCGCCGTTCCGATCAGCTCGCGTGGGGTCATTCCGGCTCCTTCCAGCTCATATCCGTTGCGGCCGCATGCCAGAGCGCGGCCGAAGGCGCAAATCCGGACGCGTCATCCTGTCTTCGGGCGGCTCGGACGGCCTGTTTGTCCGAACTGACTTGCCGTCCGGCTTGACGGGACGGGGCGGGGGCGGGCAATAGGTCGCCATCGCGCCGTTGGCGCCTATCCCTGAAACATTCCGAGAGCCCCAATTCCTGCCATGCGTTATTTTCTGGACACTGAGTTCAATGGTTTTGGCGGCGAGTTGCTCAGTCTGGCGCTGGTTCCGGAATATGGCGATCAGGAGTTTTACGCGACGCTGCCGCTGCCCTGCAAAATTCATCCATGGGTCGAAAAGAAGGTGATTCCCTATCTCCGCCATGTGCCGCCGGGTATCGACCATCACCTGACCCGCGAGCATGCGGCCCAGCATATCGCGGCCTATTTCGATGGGGATTCCGATCCCGTCATCATAGCGGACTGGCCGGACGATATCGCCTATTTCTGCGCCCTGCTGGTGACCGGACCGGGGCAGATGGCCGACATCAACGGCATGCGGTTCGAACTGATCAACGGATCGGGCTTCAGTTCGGCCGTGAATAGCCGGGTGCCGCACAACGCCCTGCACGACGCCCGAGCGCTCAGGGATTTCATTCTGGCGGAATAGGCGGGAATTGGGGATTCCGTTGCTGAGAGGGCAACGCGCAGGGGCGCGCCCCCCCCCCCCCCCCCCCCACAGGAGG
>CBHCMH010000593.1:0-1556 GCA_965974445.1 uncultured Rhizorhapis sp. | reverse complement strand
ATCCGCGCCTGCACGGCGCGGCGGGGCGGTCGGTGCTGGCGCATCTTATCGACCTGGAGGCGCGGCAAATGGTGATCTGCGAAAAAGATCGCTGGAAAATTGCTGCATAATCGCGCGGAATTCCTATATCGCAAGGAAACAGGATCAGTGGATTTATTCCGCTCGTCCTGAGTAGCCACTGAGCGAAGTCGAAGTGGCGTATCGAAGGGCCTTGGCACAGCGCGGATGCTTCGATACGGGCTTCGGCACGCTCAGCCCCTACTCAGCATGAGCGGCATTGGATTTCGGAGGAAAGAATGGACGCACGTGGCGGAATGGGCGGAAGCCTTGCGGGGCTTGACCTGCGCGCCGAAATCGACCGGCTGCGCAAGGAACGCAACGCCGTCATCCTTGCTCATTATTATCAGAAGCCGGAGATTCAGGACCTCGCCGATTTCGTGGGCGACAGCCTGGACCTCTCCCGCAAGGCGCAGGCGACCGATGCCGACGTGATCGCCTTTTGCGGCGTGCGCTTCATGGCGGAAACGGCCAAGATATTGTCGCCGGAAAAGATCGTCGTTCTGCCCGACATGGATGCTGGCTGCAGTCTTGAGGATTCATGCCCGCCCGACAAGTTCAAGGCGTTCCGCGAGGCGCACCCCGATCATATTGCGCTGAGCTACATCAATTGTTCGGCGGAGGTGAAGGCGCTGTCCGACATCATCGTCACCAGTTCCTCGGCCGAAAAGATCCTGGCGCAGATCCCCAAGGACCAGAAGATCATCTTCGGCCCCGACAAGCACCTAGGCGGCTATCTCGCCCGCAAGATGGGCCGCGACATGCTGCTCTGGCCGGGCGTGTGCATCGTGCATGAGGCGTTCAGCGAAACCGAGCTGCTGAAACTGAAGGCCCAGCATCCCGACGCCCCCATTGCCGCGCACCCTGAATGCCCCGCGCATATCGTCGATCATGCCGATTATGTCGGCTCGACCAGCGGCATTCTCGATTTTGCCAATCAACTGCCTGGCGACACCCTGATCGTCGCGACCGAGCCGCACATCATCCACCAGATGGAAAAGGCGATGCCGCACAAGAATTTCATCGGCGCGCCGGGGGCGGACGGCAACTGCAACTGCAACATCTGCCCCTATATGGCGCTCAATACGATGGAGAAGCTGTATCTCGCCCTGCGCGACCTGCAGCCGCGTATCGAGATGGACGAAGGCCTGCGGCTGGCCGCGAAGAGGAGCCTGGACCGGATGCTGGAGATGGCGAGCGGGACCGTGGGAATGGGGGATGTCGGCAAGCCGGTAGTAACCGGAGCTTAAGTCTTATTATCTTCATCAATCCCGCGAAGGCGGAAATCCAGCCTTTTCTTCAGCCACATGAAAAAGAAGCTGGATTCCCGCCTTCGCGGGATTGACGGTGATAAATGGAGAAAATTGGATGGCTTTCACTCTCGACCAGTTCAACCTGTCCACCTTCATCACCTCCGCGCTGGCCGAGGATCTGGGCGATAAAGGCGACATCACTTCCGCTGCCGTCATTCCGGCCGATGCCGTCTTCACCGGCGTCAT
>CBHCMH010000592.1:0-1568 GCA_965974445.1 uncultured Rhizorhapis sp. | reverse complement strand
ACCGACGATGCGGGACTGGAGCGGCTCAACCGCTTCGGGCAACTTGTATATGACGCAATCCAGGCATTGCCCCCACAGATTTCAGGCCCCGCCGTGCGCCTAGACCCGGCCCTGGCGGACGAAGTGAGCGCGCTGCGCCTGGGCGGCGATGACTGGTACAAGGTCATCGGCGGCGGTGTCGAGGGCGCGGTCATCATGTCGCAGATGGAGGAACCGGTGGATTTCGCGCCGCTGCTCTCCAACCGCGTGCTCAATCTGGTGCCGGTGGACGACGTCGAAACCCCGGTTCAGGCCGTCACCAGCTATACCCAGACCATCGGCATATGGCCCGAGAGCCTGAAGCGCCGGCTGCGCGACCAGCTTGCGATTCACGGCGCGCAACGCCTCGTGACCCTTGGCAATGCCGTTGGCATGCCCAACCACGGCATCCAGGACGCGATCGAGCCATGGCGGCGCATGTGCCGCTGGATCGTGGAAGAGGAAGCGACAGCGGCCTGAGCGGGCGCGTCCCGCTGGGCCGCAGATCAGCGGCCTTTCCAGATCGGGGCGCGCTTCTCGACAAATGCGCGCGGTCCTTCGCTTCCATCCTCCGATCCGGCAAGGATCCTTGTGGCGGGCAGCGACCATTGCCGCCGTTCCGCATCCTCCAGAGGCAGGGCTGCGCAATCCAGCGCCACCCGCTTGGAGGCCCGCACCGCAAGAGGCGCGGCGGCAACGATATCCTGCGCCCACCGCATCGCCCGGTCAGCCAGCTCGCTGGCCGGTGCGACGTCGGTGACGAAACCCATCTCGCGCGCTTCGGTCGCGGACACGGGCTTTCCCGTGAAGATCAGGCCCATGGCACGGTGATAGGGGATCTGCCGCGACAGACGCAGAACGCCCCCGCCCAGCGCCGCCATCCCGACCTTCACTTCCGGCAGCGCGAAAGAGGCATGCTCCGCCGCAACGATGATATCGCAGGCCAGCGCCATTTCGAACCCGCCCCCGAACGCGAGCCCGTTGACGGCCGCGATGATGGGCTTGTCCATGTCGAATCGCGCGGTCAGGCCGCCAAAGCCCTGGGGGAGCAGATCCTCCCGGCCTTTCGGCTGCGGCGTCTTCAGGTCGAAGCCAGCGGAAAATGCCACATCGCCGGCTCCGGACAGGATGGCCACCCATTGTTCCCCATCGGTCGCGAAATCGTCTAGCGCTTCGGAAAGCGCGCATTGCGCCGCCCGGTCCAGCGCATTGCGCCGCGCTTGTCGATCCATCGTGATCCGAGTGATGCGACCCAGCCGCTCGACCCGTATCGGGCTTGCCTCCATGGGCTCGTAGCCGGACGGGTCAGAGGAAGATGTCATAGGGGTCACCGCCCATCAGCCGGTCGCCATAGGTGCGTCCATAGACGCGGTATTGGGCTGCGGCATGCTGACGCCCGGTCAGCATGTTGCGATAGATGCGGCCCATGTTCGACGTGTCGTAGACGCCGCCGCCACCCGCGACCGTCAGCATGCCTTCGGCCAGCCTGACGCAGCGGTCAGCGACGCTCGCGCTCTGGAACCGCATCATATGCCGCATGTCGAGCGGCG
>CBHCMH010000591.1:0-1577 GCA_965974445.1 uncultured Rhizorhapis sp. | reverse complement strand
GTCGCCCTGAACGCGCGTCAGGCCGAGGCCGGGGGCAAGATTTTCGCCAATCCGCGCAACGCGGCGGCGGGATCGCTGCGGCAGCTCGACGCGTCCATCACGGCGGCGCGCCCCTTGCGCTTTCTGGCGCATGGCTGGGGCATTGCCAGCCATGTGCCGGGCGAAACGCAGATGGAGGTGATGCGGACCATCGAAAGCTGGGGCATCCCGGTTTCGGAGCATCTGCAGCGTTTCGAAAGCCTGGAGGCCCTGCTGGCGCATTACCGTGCCATCGAACGGCTCCGGGCGGATTTGCCCTATGATATTGACGGCGTCGTCTACAAGGTTGACCGGCTGGACTGGCAGGGCCGGCTGGGCTTCGTCGCCAAGGCCCCGCGCTGGGCAATCGCGCACAAATTTCCGGCCGAGAAAGCCCAGACGACCCTGCTTCGCATCGACACCAATACCGGCCGCACGGGCAAGATCACGCCGATTGGCCGTCTGCAGCCGGTCACGGTGGGCGGGGTGGTGGTGTCCAACGTCACGCTGCACAATATGGATGAGGTCGCGCGTCTGGGCCTGCGCGAGGGCGACCGGATCGTCGTGCAGCGGGCGGGCGACGTCATTCCGCAGGTGGTGGACAATCTGACCCGGAACGAGCCCGGCGAGGTCTGGACCTTTGACGGTCATTGCCCCGATTGCGGGTCCGAAGCGGTGCGGGAGGAGGGCGAGGTCGATTATCGCTGCACCGGTGGCCTCATCTGCCGCGCGCAGCGGGTGCAACGCCTGATCCACTTCGTCAGCCGGGGCGCAATGGATATTGACGGCCTGGGCGAAAAGAGCATTCAGGAATTTTTCGACCTTGGCTGGCTGGAAAGTCCCGCCGACATCTTCCGCCTGCATGAACATCGCCGGGAATTGATCGGCCGCGAAGGGTGGCAGGAAAAATCGGTGGAAAACCTGATGGCCGCGATCGAGGACCGGCGGCAGCCCGATGCGGCGCGCTTCCTCTTTGGCCTGGGCATTCGCCATGTCGGTTCCGTGACGGCGCGGGATTTGCTCAAGACATTCGGCACGGTTGAAAATCTGGCCGCCAAAGTAATGGCTGCGCAGGAAAGTGTCGATGCGCGGGCAGAGATCATCAGCATTGACGGCATCGGTCCGGCGGTGGCCGACGCGTTGACCGATTTCTTCCATGAACCGCACAATTGCGCCGTTTGGGATGATTTGCTCAGCGAAATCGCGCCGCAACCCTATGTCTCCAACGTCCGCGAGTCCGAACTGACGGGCAAAACCGTCGTCTTCACCGGCAAGCTGGAAACGATGAGCCGTGACGAGGCCAAGGCGCAGGCCGAGGCGCTGGGCGCAAAGGCCGCGGGATCGGTTTCGGCCAAGACCGATCTGGTCGTGGCGGGCCCGGGCGCGGGGTCGAAGCTCAAAAAGGCGGCGGAGCTGGGCGTCCGGGTTATCGATGAGGCGGAATGGGCGAAGATTGTCGCGGAATATGCGGGGTAGGGTGGGGCGGCTTATGGGTCGTTGCTGTCATAACTCCCCTCCCGCTTGCGGGAGGGGCTGGGGGAGGGCCTGTTAGGGAAATG
>CBHCMH010000590.1:0-1579 GCA_965974445.1 uncultured Rhizorhapis sp. | reverse complement strand
GGCGCGGCGTTTCAGGATGCTCTGCCAGCCACGCACGAAAAAGGGCCAGCCACCCCAGAGCACGACGGGGCTCGCGAGGGCCAGTTCGATCCGGTCGAGCGTGCCATGCGCCATCGCCTGCCCCAGCCAGGGCCAGAGATGGCGGGACATCGCAAGCAAGGCGAGCGGCGCGGAAAGGATTACCGAAACGATAAAGCGCCGCCGCATGTCGCGATATTCGTCCGATGGCCCCTCGAGAAGCGCCCCGCCCTTGGGTTCCAGCGCCATGCCGCAGATGGGACAGGTGCCGGGACCGATCTGCTCGATCTCCGGGTGCATCGGGCAAGTGTAGACGATTTGCTGACTCCCCTCTGCCGCGGCGAAAGAGAGCGGCGGAGCGTCCGCATGACAGCCGGAATTATGGTCCATGCCCGGCAATCTACACTCTCGGGTAACTATCAGCCATAAGGTCAAAACCTTATTGCATGCGATGGTCGATAGGGAGCATGAATTACCGCCGCCCGATCAGCCGCTTGACCACGCCGTGGCGGAAGCTGCCTTCGCCATAGCTGTCCTCCAGCACCTTGCGGATTTCCTCCAGCTCCATTTCCGTGAGATGCTCGATGCCGATGAATTCATTGCGGGCGGGCTCCAGCGCGCGGATCAGCTCGTCAAGCTTTGCCTGAATCGCGCTTGCGTCGCGATTCTGGGCGTTCTGAATCACGAAGACCATCAGGAAGGTAACGATGGTGGTGCCGGTGTTGATCACCAGCTGCCAGGTGTCCGACCAACCGAAAACCGGCCCGCTCAGCCCCCAGCCCAGAATGATGGCGAGCGCCAGGATGAACGCCTGCGGCCTGCCTGCCATCATCGCCACGTTCTGGGCGAATTGCGTAAAGAACCTGTCCATAAATCCAGCTCCTGCCAGTCATTGGCAGGGACCATGGCTCAGCGCATGCGTTGCGGCAAGCGGCGCAACTATTCCACGATGATTTCGCCCTTCATGCCGAAGCTGCTGTGAAGAAAATGGGTGCATTTGAGCTTGTAACGCCCTGCGGCAGGGGTCAGCTTCAGATCGACGCTTGCGCCCTTCTTGACTTCCACTTTGCCTTTGCGCGCCAGCGCCGCGCTGGCGGGATCAAGCCGCGCCGCTGCAAGAAATTCCGGCGCAGAAAAATTATGACCGCCGGACCCGCGATTGGTGAGGCGCAGCACGACCTGTTCTTCGGCACGCAGCCGGATCGTTTGGGGCGAATAGCTGAAATCCGCCAGGATGACTTCCACGCGTTTCGGAGCGCCGCTTTCGACGTCCAGCGGCGCGGGGGCCAGAAGGAGCGGGATTGCAGACAGGAGAAGCGCTATATGCATGGGCAAATCCTCCGGCGGCCATAACATGGCGCCGCCGCATCTCTCAGCCAGCGAGCCACTCGCGCGCCTTATCAAGGTCCGCAAGACCGAATACCCGGACCTCCGCCGTCATCACGCCGCTCATCATCTTGACGATGGAACCAATCCAGCTTTTGTCCGTAACGACCGCGGCGCGGGAAATATCCCTCAAGTGGCGAAAGGACCAGCCAAGATCCTCCCACCAGACGGCGGG
>CBHCMH010000589.1:0-1600 GCA_965974445.1 uncultured Rhizorhapis sp. | reverse complement strand
CGTCATTCCCGCGCAGGCGGGAATCCATCTCCCGGCGTTGCGTCCAGTGGATGGTTCAGGAGATGGATCCCCGCCTGCGCGGGAATGACGAAGCCGCGAGGTGAAGACGATTGATATGGCAGTGAAATTCGGCATCGACAGATTTCTTTCCGACCCGGCCTTGCGTGCGCCAGTTGCCGGCAAGCGCGTGGCGTTGCTCGCCCATCCCGCTTCGGTGACGGACGACCTGACGCACAGCCTTGACGCGCTGTCAGCATGCGACGGCGTTCGCCTGACCGCCGCCTTTGGCCCGCAGCATGGGCTGCGTGGGGACAAGCAGGACAATATGGTGGAATCGCCCGATTTCAACGATCCGGTCCATGGCATCCCGGTATTCAGCCTCTATGGCGAGGTGCGCCGCCCGACCGACGCGATGATGGACACTTTCGACGTGATCCTGATCGACCTGCAGGATGTAGGTTGCCGCATCTACACCTTCATCACGACCTTGCTTTATGTGCTGGAAGCGGCAGCCAGGCATGGCAAGCAGGTGATTGTGCTAGACCGGCCGAACCCAGCGGGGCGACCGGTCGAAGGACTGACCCTGCGCCCCGGCTGGGAAAGTTTTGTCGGTGCCGGTCCGATGCCGATGCGGCACGGCATGACGCTTGGTGAACTGGGGCACTGGCTCATTGCCCATTATGGGATCGACATCGACTATTCGGTAATCGCGATGGAAGGATGGCGGCCGGACGCCACGCCCGGCTATGGCTGGCCGGGGGAGGAGCGCATCTGGATCAATCCCAGCCCGAATGCGCCCAACGTCAACATGGCGCGGGCCTATGCCGGGACGGTCATGCTGGAAGGAGCGACGCTGTCGGAGGGGCGGGGGACGACGCGGCCGCTGGAACTGTTCGGCGCGCCGGACATCGACGCCCGTGCCGTCATTGCGGAAATGCGACGTTTGGCGCCGCAATGGCTGGCAGGATGCGTGCTTCGGGATTGCTGGTTCGAACCAACCTTTCACAAGCATGTCGGCAAGCTGTGCAGCGGCGTTCACATCCATGCCGAAGGGCCGCAGTACGACCACGCCGCCTTCCGTCCCTGGCGGGTGCAGGCACTGGCGTTCAAGGCCATCCGCGCGCTTTACCCCGAATATGATCTGTGGCGCGATTTTCCCTATGAATATGAACCGGGGAAGCTGCCCATCGATGTCATCAACGGCAGCCCGCTGCTGCGCGAATGGGTCGATGACAGTTCGGCTACGCCGGACGATCTGGATGCGCTGGCGGTGCCCGACGAACAGGCATGGGAGGAAGCGCGGAGGGCATTCCTGCTATACTAATAGCGGGCCGTTCAGGAATGGCCTGTACTGGTCGGTTGCGGACGTTCATTATTCGTCATCCCAGCCCTTCGACTGCCCGCAGGGCGGGCGCTCAGGATAAACTGCGGCCATAGGCCGCAGGCTGGGATCGCTCAAATCTTGGTTGCGCGCACCTTTGAGCGACCCCAGCCTTCGCTGGGGTGACCTATGGGGAATGGCCGCTCACCATCCCAATCGGTGATTCATCGAGCATTGGTATGATCTGTCATCCCGCTACCGCTTCCGGCTCAACTCCCG
>CBHCMH010000588.1:0-1614 GCA_965974445.1 uncultured Rhizorhapis sp. | reverse complement strand
GCCCGACCGGCTTGTAATGGTCGCGGATGGCGTTGGCGACTTCGTCGGCCAAGCCTTCGGCGCGGGCGTAATAGCCGCCCATAAGACCTTGAAGTTCGGGAAATTCTCCGACCATTTCGGTGACGAGGTCGGCCTTGCACAGCCGCGCGGCTTGTTCAGCGAGGTCGGCAAGCTCATTCCCCTCCCGCTTGCGGTAGGGGTTAGGGGAGGGCATGTCCGGCGCAGATTTGGGCCAGCTTACAGGCCCTCCCCCGACCCCTCCCGCAAGCGGGAGGGGAGAGATGATGCCCTCTTCCACCAGCCAGCGGGCCAGCTTCGCCACCCGGTCGGCCTTGTCCGCCACCGTGCCCAGTTTCTCATGAAACACGATGCGGTCGAGTTTCTTCGCATGGGTTTCGAGGCTGGTTTTCCGGTCCTGTTCCCAGAAGAAACGGGCATCACTCAAACGCGCCGCCAGCACTTTCTGGTTGCCCCCGACAATCGCCTTGCCGCCGTCATGCGCGTCGATGTTGGCGGTACAGATGAAGGCGGGGGCCAGCCTCCCCTCCCCGTCCTGCACCGCGAAATATTTCTGGTTGGTGCGCATGGTGAGCTGGATCACCTCGGGCGGCACCTCCAGGAAGGCGGGGTCGAAAGTCCCGAGCAGCGGCACGGGCCATTCGGTGAGGCCCGCATTTTCCGCAACCAGCCCCTTATCCTCCACCAGCATCAGACCAGCGGCCTTTGCGGCAGATTTTGCTTTTTCTTCAATGAGTTGCTGGCGTTCATTCTGATCCACTATCACATGGCAGAGGCGCAGCTTTTCAGCATAATCATGGGCGTTGCCGATGGTGATCGGGCCGGGATGATGGAAGCGGTGGCCGACGGTGGCGCTGCCGGAGCGGATACCGTCGATTTCGAAGTCCACCACATCGTCGCCCAGCAGCGCGATGATCCCCTGCAGCGGGCGGACCCAGCGCAGGCTTTCCGTCGTCTGGCTCGATGCGCCCCAGCGCATGGATTTGGGCCAGGGGAAGGCGCGAATGATGGCGGGCACAATCTCCGCGATCACCTCCGCCGTGGCGCGGCCGGGCTTTTCGACGACGGCGAAGAGGATCGCATTGCCCTTGTTATCCGGGCGCTCGACCAGTTGCTCGCGGGTGAGGCCCGTGGAGCGCAGGAAGCCTTCCAATGCCTGCGGAGGCGCGTCGGCTCGGGGGCCTTTGCGTTCCTCGGTCACCGCCTGCGTTTGCAGCGGCAGGCCATGGGCGATGAGCGCCAGGCGGCGGGGCGTGACATAGCTGGTCAGCCGGTCAGGGCTAAGCCCCGCTTCGGCCAGTTTCTCCGTGAACATGCGGGCAAGGTCTTCCGACGCCTTCACCTGCATGCGGGCCGGGATTTCTTCGGAGAGGAGTTCGAGGAGGAAGTCAGTCATGACGGCCCCCACAGGCCGTCACCCCGGCGAACGCCGGGGTCTCGTGCGGCAGGCTGTGCGTCCTACTGCGGGAGATTCCGGACTTCGCCGGAATGACGATGATGATAGTTGTCATTCCGCCCACCCGTTTTTCTGCATCCACGCCTCGCAGCTACCCTACGCGAGGTCGCGGACGCGGCCCATATAGGCGGCGCGTTCGG
>CBHCMH010000587.1:0-1621 GCA_965974445.1 uncultured Rhizorhapis sp. | reverse complement strand
GCTGGGCGAGGTGGCGGGGACCGAACATGTCCTAGACCTTGGCACACAAGCCAACCGCTATCCGCCCGAACTGGCCGCTTTCGACCGCCAAGGCCGCCGCATCGACGAGGTGCGCTTTCACCCCGCCTGGCATGAGCTGATGACGCTGGCGATGGCACACCGCATCCACGACATCGCCTGGACGCAAACCACCGGTGGCCACGTCGCCCACGCCACCTTGCTGGCGCTTTTCACCCAGGCCGAGGCCGGCGTCATGTGCCCGGTCAACATGACCTATGCCAGCGTCCCGGTACTCAGGACGCAGCCCGACATCGCATCACCCTGGCTCGAAAAGCTGATCGGCGGCCGCTACGATCCGGCGCTCAAACCCCTCGCTGAAAAGGCGGGCGTCACGATCGGCATGGCGATGACCGAAAAGCAGGGCGGCAGCGACGTGCGCGCCAACACCACCCGCGCCGCGCCGCTGGGTCGCGGCACCTATCGCCTGACCGGCCATAAATGGTTCTGCTCCGCCCCCATGAGCGATGCGTTCCTGACCCTCGCCCAGACCGGCAGGGGACTGACCTGCTTCCTCGTCCCCCGCATCACGCCGGAGGGGCAGCGCAACGCGATCCACCTCATGCGCCTCAAGGACAAGCTGGGGAACCGTTCAAACGCATCAGCCGAAATCGAATATCACGACGCCTGGGCGCAGCGCATCGGAGAAGAAGGCGAGGGCATCGGCACCATCATCGAAATGGTGCACCATACGCGGCTCGGCACCATCGCCAACACGCTGGGGATCATGCGCATGGCGCTCGCGCAGGCGGTGCATCATGTCAGCGGCCGGATGGCCTTTGGCCGACTGCTGATCGACCAGCCCGCCATGCGCGCGGTCATTGCCGACCTGGCGCTGGAATATGAAGCCGCCGCCGCTCTGGTCATGCGCGTCGCCCGCGCCTTCGACGCCGCCGATCCCCCCGGCCGCGCCTTCGCCCGCCTGGCCGTCGCCATCGCCAAATATTGGCTCACCAAACGCTGCCCCGCTTTCGTCCATGAATGCATGGAGTGCTTGGGCGGCGGCGGATATGTGGAGGAAACCCCCCTGCCCCGCCTCTACCGGGAAGCGCCGCTGAACGGCATCTGGGAAGGCTCCGGCAATGTCATCGCCCTCGACATATTGCGTACGCTGAACCGGGAGCCCGAAGCGCTCACCGTTTATGGGGAAGAAGTCACCTTGGCCAAAGGCGGCAACACCCACCTCAACCGCGCCGCAAAGTCCCTGCTCGATCGCCTCCGCGCCCGGCGTCACCACGAAAGCGAAGCGCGCTATGTCGCCGAGCAACTGGCCCTCATCCTGCAAGCCGCCCTGCTCACCCGTCACGCCCCGCCCGCCGTCGCCGACACCTTCTGCGCCACCCGCCTGGGCCGCCGCAGCTTCGGCAGATTGCCGGGATCGGCCGATGTGGCAGGGATTATGGCGCGGCAGGGCGGGTGATCTATCAGCGTTTGGTGATTTGGGCTCAGCCTGTTCGTCTTGGACGCAAAGAGTTATATCTAAAGTTATACCGAATAAACGTGCGAATATAGCAAGTTCGATCTTTATATATAGCAGTCGCCTATCTGCAAAATTCTATCATAT
>CBHCMH010000586.1:0-1621 GCA_965974445.1 uncultured Rhizorhapis sp. | reverse complement strand
AATGTCGGAAACGCCCTCGATCCGCTTGTCCTTGGCGGCTTCGGCGATCTTTTCGACAAGGCCGTTCTTGCCGACCTGATAGGGAATTTCGGTAAGGACGATGGACCGGCGGTCGCCGCGCCCTTCCTCCACCTCATAGCGCGAGCGCATGATGACCGAGCCACGCCCGGTGTGATAGGCCGAGCGCGCGCCCGACTGGCCCAATATCTGCGCCCCGGTGGGGAAATCGGGGCCGGGAATGATCTCGAACAGTTCATCGATGCTGATCGCCGGATTGTCGATATAGGCGAGGCAGGCGGTGACGACCTCGCCCAGATTGTGCGGCGGGATGTTGGTCGCCATGCCGACGGCGATGCCGCCCGCGCCGTTGACCAGCAGGTTGGGGAAGCGCGCGGGCAGCACCTGCGGCTCGCTTTCCGATGCGTCGTAGTTCGGCTGGAAATCGACCGTGTCCTTGTCGAGATCGTCGAGCAACGCGTTGGCGACCTTGGCCAGCCGCGCCTCGGTATATCGCATGGCGGCGGGGGGATCGGGGTCCATCGAGCCGAAATTGCCCTGGCCGTCGATCAGCATGACCCGCATCGACCAGTCCTGCGCCAGTCGGGCAAGCGCGTCATAGATCGCGCTGTCGCCGTGCGGGTGATATTTACCCATGACATCGCCGACGATGCGGCTTGATTTGCGGTAGGGACGGCCCGCGACATAGCCGGCTTCCTGACAGGCATAGAGGATGCGGCGGTGCACCGGCTTCAACCCGTCGCGCACGTCGGGAAGGGCGCGGCTGACAATGACGGACATGGCGTAGTCGAGGTAGCTCGACTTCATCTCGTCAACGATATTGATGGGGCTGATGTCCGAAGGATCGGCGAGGATCGTCTCGTCGGTGCTCAAATGTTTATCTCTTTTTGGCTTGGGTTACAGGTCTGTGACGGTTCTAGCCGAGGGGGGGCGGTCTGTCACCCCCTCCCGCGCGCGCGTACGCGCGTGAAGGCGGGGTCAGGAGCGAATGAAACGCCACATATTTTCGGACGATCCATCGGGATCATAGGCATAGCCGTCGCTGTCGAATCCCTTGAGTGATTCAGGGTCGGTCAGATGATGCTCGCACATGTAGCGGGCCATCATTCCGCGCGCCCTTTTGGCCGCGAAGCTGTTGAAACGCAGGCCGCTGGGCCCTTCTTCCCGGAAGTCGATGCCGATCACGCGGATATGCGGCGGGATGTGGTCCTTCGCTGCTTTCCAATATTCGTTGCTGGCGAGATTTATGAGCCAGGGCGTGCCGATTTCTTCCATATCCCGCGCCACCAGCCCGGCAATGCGGCTGCCCCAATAGGCGTACAGATTCCGGGCCTTGCCGCCCCAGCGCGTGCCCATTTCCAACCGGTAGGGGCGGATGTTGTCCAGTGGGCGCAGCAGGCCGTACAGGCCTGAAAGGATGCGGACATGACGCTGAGCAAAGGCAATGCTTTCCTCTGGCAAGGTGCGCGCTTCAAAGCCGATATAGACGTCGCCGGAAAAGGCGTAGATCGCGGGCCGTTCAGGCTGGCCATAAAAATCGGTGTATCGGGCCGCGTTGAGTTCCGCCAGGGTATCCGAAATATGCATCAGCCGTTTGAGATCG
>CBHCMH010000585.1:0-1629 GCA_965974445.1 uncultured Rhizorhapis sp. | reverse complement strand
GCCGCCTCGGCGGCGAGGATGCTCGCGCCCGGCATGAAGCCGCCGACGATGGCGACAAGGCCCCGATTATATTTGTGGCTGTCTGCGCCGGGGGCCTGAATGACGGGCTTTTCCAGCAGATGCACCGTGCCGCCCGACACGTCGATGCCGATGCCGGCGCAGACCAGATCATGGAAGCGGCTGGCCCCCGGCTGCAGGAAATGGGACAGCTTGTAGCTACCCAGCGTGATGCAAAGGTCGAATATTGGCACGGGCGAAAGGCATGCGCCGGTGTCGCTGTCCATGCCGCTGGGCAGGTCGATGGCGAAGCTGTGCCTGGCCTTGCCCACCAATTCGGCGAGACGGGCGGCCAGCTTCTTGTCCAGCCCGCGCGTCAGGCCGGTGCCGAACAGCGCATCGACCAGCTGCGATGCGGGTTTTGCCGTGGCAATGTCCTCGACCGGGCCGCCCCACGCCTCCCGCGCCCGGCGGGACGATGGCGTACCGCTTTCGCCCATGACAGCAACGCGCACGGACACGCCATGGTCCTTCAGGATCCGGGCGATGACAAAGCCGTCGCCGCCATTATTGCCGGGACCGCAAAGGACCAGCGTACTTTTATGTCCGCCCAAGCGCCAGATATAGTCGGCGCAGGCCGCCCCAGCGCGCTCCATCACGTCATATTCGGGAACGCCGGTCGCAAAGAGGCGCTGCTCGGCCTCGCGCATTTGCGCCGCAGTCAGGATGGGCGTGCCCGACATTTCCGCTCAGTCCGCCTTCGGACCGATGGTCGCCGGGAAACGGTAACGGTCGCCGGCAACCGCCACGTCGATCATGTTTTCCGCAACGATGTAGAGCTTCGAGGGTTCAGCACCATCGGCCGGAACCACGCCGCGACCATCGCGCACGATGCGGAAGCGGCGAAATCCGCCTTCGGGATGGTGCACGACCAGCACTTGTCCTTCGGGACTGTCCACCCGCTCCAGCAGGCAGCTTTGCGACATCTCGGCCGCGCCGCCGACCGCGCAGAAAAGCTTGCCGTCAACGTCGGCCGTGGTTTCCGGCACGTCGTTGCTGGAATTGCATGCGGCGAGGAGGAGAAGAGGAATTACGCCAAGGGCCGTCGTCCCTGCGCAGGCAGGGACGACGCTTCTTCCGCCTCCCGCACCTGAAAAAAAGCGGGATCCCTGCCTGCGCAGAGGCGACGGCAAGGGATAACCAAAGACGGTTCGAACCAGCGCCTCAAATATCCGCATAGACATGGGTTTCGGCCTTTGCTCCAGGATGCGTCACCGCACCCTTATAGGCCGGACCCACATTCTGTGCATAGCGCCACAGCGCCCCCGACTGATAATCATTGGTACGGGGTTCCCACGCCTCGCGGCGCTCCGCCAGCACAGCCTCATCGACGAGGAGGTCGATGGTCCCGGCTTCGGCGTCGATGGCGATGATGTCGCCATCCTGCACCAGCGCAATCGGCCCGCCCTCGGCCGCTTCCGGCCCCACATGGCCGATGCAGAAGCCGCGCGTCGCGCCGGAGAAGCGGCCGTCGGTGATAAGCGCCACTTTCTCCCCCATGCCCTGCCCATAAAGCGCGGCGGTGGTGGAGAGCATTTCGCGCATGCCGGGGCCGCCTTTTGGCCCTTCGTA
>CBHCMH010000584.1:0-1637 GCA_965974445.1 uncultured Rhizorhapis sp. | reverse complement strand
CAGGGTCAGCGCGGCGATGGCAGCGCTAGGCCCTGGCAGGGTCGTGACATGCCGCCCCGCCGCACGCGCATCGCGCACCAGCTTGTAGCCGGGATCAGAGATCAACGGCGTGCCCGCATCGGATAGCAGCGCCACGACCTCTCCCGCCATGCGATCCACCAGCTGGGCGCGCAAATGCTCGCTGCTATGGTCATGATAGGGGATCATCGGCCGGTCGGAACCCGCGTGGCGCAGCAATTTGGCGCTGACCCGGCTGTCCTCGACAGCGACCACATCGGCCTCCCGAAGCAGTTCAGCCGCCCGTGGTGCCAGATCAGACAAGTTGCCGATCGGCCCCGCCACGATATAAAGGCCAGGATCAAATTTGCTAACCATAGGGATTCTCAATGGCAGAGACGGGTGTTGAACGGCAAGCGGGCATATGGCCCGCGAGCGGAAAAATCATGCGGCTTGCGGCCATGGCTGGCGCTCTGCTGATCGCGGGCTGCCAATCCATCATTCCGAAGGGGGAGGCACCACCCCCGCCCCCGCCGACCACGGGACCCGGCGTGGTACAACCGGGCCTTCCCACCGACACGGAGCGCCACCGCGTGGCGTTGCTGGTGCCGATGACGGGAAGCAATGCCAAGGTCGGCCAGTCGATCGCCAATGCGACGACGCTTGCCCTGCTGGACACCAAGACGCAGAAGGTGCGCATCACCACCTATGACACCAGCGCCGGGGCGGCCGCGGCCGCGCAGCGAGCGCTTGCGGACGGCAACCGCCTGATTCTCGGACCGCTTCTCGCCGAAAATGTCCGCGACGTGGCGCCTGCCGCGCGCAAGGCGGGCGTTCCCATCATCAGCTTTTCCAATGATTTGAGCGTCGCGGGCAACGGCGTCTATCTGCTCGGCTACAACCCGGCCGAATCGATCGGGCGCGTCGTATCCTATGCCAGGACGCAGGGCATGACGCGCTTTGTCGGCCTGACGCCGCGCGGAACCTATGGCGAACGGGCCTCGACCGCGCTTCTGCGCGGGGTGGAGGCCGCAGGCGGCACCGTGGTGTCGATGCAAGGCTTTGACCGAAGTGCAGGGTCGATCACCGCGGCGGTCAAAAAGCTGCCGCAGGACGGCAGCTATGACGCCGTGCTGATCGCCGACGGCGGCCGGGTGGCGATGCAGGCGGCTCCCCTGATCCGCGCCAATGGCGGGGAAAAGGCAAAGATCCTGGGAACCGAACTCTGGAACACGGAAAGCGACATTGCAGGTGCTCCAGCGCTGCGGGGCGCGTGGTTCGCCAGCGTGTCCGACGGACTGTACCGGCAGCTCGCCAGCAAATACCGCGCGCGCTATGGCGAAACGCCATTCCGGCTCGCGGCACTCGGCTATGACGCCGTGCTGCTCACCGTTCGCGTCGCTCAGGACTGGAAGGTCGGCACCCCCTTCCCCGCACGCAAGCTGCTGGCGTCGGACGGCTTTTCCGGCATTGACGGCGCGTTCCGCTTCACCCGCAACGGCGTCGCCGAACGGGCGCTGGACGTGCAACAGGTCAATGCGGGCAGTTTCTCGGTCATCGACCCTGCCCCCAGGAGCTTCGCGCCCTAGGTACTGTCTGCATTCATCGTAACCAGATCATGGCGCAAGCGAGATGGACGA
>CBHCMH010000583.1:0-1640 GCA_965974445.1 uncultured Rhizorhapis sp. | reverse complement strand
CGTTGCAGCGGGCCAGCATCAGGGTGACAGCATGAAGCTGCGCCAGGCGATCGTGGCGCAACTGCGCGATGCATTGGCCGATGGGCGGATAGAGGTGGCGCGGCGCCTGATCGCCAACCCTTCGCGCGGGCGGGAGTCGGCCGGGGGTCAGGCGTTCCTGATCGATCAGATCATCCGCCTGCTCTATGACGCAACCGTTCAATATATCTATCCCAACAGTAACCCGACCGCGTCCGAACGGATCGCGATCATGGCCGTCGGCGGCTATGGCCGGGGCGAAATGGCGCCCCACAGCGATGTCGATATCGCCTTCATCACGCCCTACAAGCCCACCGGATGGACGGAGCAAGTCATTGAATCCATGCTCTATTCCCTATGGGATCTGCGCCTGAAGGTCGGCCATTCCAGCCGGTCCATCGACGAAACCATCCGCATGGCGAGGGAAGACCTCACCATCCGCACGGCCCTGCTGGAGGGGCGCTATATCTGGGGCGACCAGCAGGTCTATGATGAAGCCTCCCGCCGCTTCGACAAGGAAGTGGTGAAGGATACCGCACGCACCTTTATCGCCGAAAAGCTGGCGGAACGCGACGCCCGGCACAAGCGGATGGGCGACAGCCGCTATCTGGTCGAACCCAATGTAAAAGAGGGCAAGGGCGGCCTTCGCGACCTGCACACGCTGTTCTGGATCGGCAAATATATTCACCAGGTCCGCTCCGTCGCCGACCTGGTCGATGCGGGGCTGTTGACGCCAAAGGAATTGCGCCAGTTCCAGCGGGCGGAGAATTTCCTCTGGGCCGTGCGCTGCCATCTGCACGCCATTACCGGCCGGGCGGAGGACCGGCTGACCTTCGACCTGCAGAAGGAAATCGCGACGCGGATGCGCTTTGCAGAGCGGCAGGGCAAATCGGCGGTCGAACGGTTCATGCAATATTATTTCCTGAACGCGAAGATGGTCGGCGACCTGACCGGCGTGTTCCTGGCGCATCTGGACGACAGCTTCGCCGCGCGCGGCCGGCGTTTCCTGCCCAGCATCACCCGGCGGCCAAAGAAGCTGAACGGCTTCAAGCTGGACCGGGGACGGCTGGCCCTGCCCTTTGACAATTTCTTTGGCGAGGATCCCGTTCGTCTGATCGAAATGTTCGCGCTGGCGGACCGGCATGATCTGGAAATCCATCCGCTTGCCATGCGCGCGGCCGGACGGGACGCCAATCTGATCGACAGCCGCATCCGCAACGATCCGCGTGCCAACGCCCTGTTCATGGAAGTGCTGACGTCCCCGCGCCGGCCCGAAACGGTGCTGCGCTGGATGAACGAGGCGACGAGATTCGGCCGCTTCATTCCCGACTTCGGCCGCGTCGTGGCGCAGATGCAATTCGACATGTATCACCATTATACGGTCGATGAGCACACGATCCGCGCCGTTGGCCTGCTCTCCCGGATCGAAAACGGCATCTATGAAGAGGACCACCCCCTCTCCACTGCCATCGTCCAGAAGCTCGTGTCCCGGCGCGTGCTTTATGTTGCTGTGCTGCTCCACGATATCGCCAAGGGGCGCGGGGGCGATCACAGCGTCATCGGGGCCGAAATCGCACTCGAACTCTGCCCACGCCTGGGGCTGAGCCCGGCGGAGACGGACA
>CBHCMH010000582.1:0-1640 GCA_965974445.1 uncultured Rhizorhapis sp. | reverse complement strand
CGGGGAGCATCGGCCAACTGGTCGGCCTGCGGGCCGTCTGGGGACTCGGCAACGAGGTCTATGAGGTGAGCGACGATGTGCTGCGCGTGCTGCGCGCCGCGCAGGCGACGGCCCGCGCCGCCGATCCGTCGCGTCCGACAAGCTACGCGCATTGCTGTCAGAACGACGATAATCCCAAGGCGCTGGTCGCCGACCTCAGCGCCTTCAACCGCTATTTCGGTTGGTATCCCGATCAAAAGGGTACGCTGGGCGAATGGGCGCGGAAATTTCATGCGACTTTCCCGGAGCGCGCCTTCGCGGTTGGCGAATATGGGGCTGGCGCGGGCATCCGCGCTCAGGAGAGCAACCCCGCGCCGCCGGTGACGACCAGCGCTTGGCACCCCGAACAATATCAGGCGCTCTACCATGAACAGAGTTGGCGGGGGATCCGGGACCTCCCCTATCTGTGGGGTTCTTTCATATGGGTCGCCTTCGACCTGGCTTCGGATGGACGAAGCGAAGGGGATCGCGACGGCATCAACGACAAGGGGCTTGTGACCTATGATCGATCCGTTCGAAAGGATGCCTATTACTGGTATCAGGCCAACTGGTTCGACCGGCCGATGCTGCACCTGACCGAACGCCGTCATGACTATCGCACGCAGGATCGGGTGACGGTTCGGGCCTACAGCAATCAGCCGTCCGTTCGCCTGACGGTGAACGGCCGCGCCCATCCCGAAATGCCCGTGATCGACCATGTGGCGACCTGGACCGACGTGACCCTGACGCCGGGAAGCAACCGGATCGAGCTGTCCTCGGGGGACCTGCGGGACGAGGCCGTCTGGACCTACGATCCGAACGCCCCGCTCCCTAGCCTGCCGACTGGGATTGTCGATCCTCCGGCGAAATGACCGTGGACTGAGCGGCGGCGCGCCGTTGTCCTGTCCGGGCCAGCCAGGCCCTTACCGGCCGGTCGAAATAGCGTTCCGCCGCCCAGGCAAATCCGATAAGGCCCACGACCATCGCCGCGAATACGCCCCATATGGCGGCGGGATCATGCTGCCCGCTCCACAGCCAATGGGCGTAGATGTCGATGAATGGATAATGGAGGATGTATAGCGGATAGGAGATGGCACCGAAAAACCGGCAAACGGATCCCAGCCGGCCCCTGACGGAACTGCCCGCTCCGGCCGCGACCACCAGCGGAAAGACGAAAATGATGAGGGCGGCGTCCATCAGGCCGGTGAAATTGCTGTTGGGCGCCATGAAGACGGCCAGCAGCACCACTGACAGAATCGGATAGCCCCATTTCATCGGGATGATGCCGCCCAGGCGGTAGAGCAGCATACCGGCGAAAAAGGGATAGGCGACGCGAACCGGGGCCAGCCAGAACGTGTCCCATGCCCATCCGACCGACAAATGGGCTTGGTTGGAACCCGCCCAGGCCAGCACCACGGCGCTGATCGCCACGAGAACGCAAAGCGCTCGCACGCCAAGGCGGCGAGCGAAGAGCGCATAGACGATGTTGACGGCATATTCCTGCATCAACGACCATGCCGGGCTGTCGAGCGAATGGGTCGCATTGAAGCGATTGGGCAGATCGGGCGCGGGGAGCAGCAGGGCGCCGAGCAGCACATTGACCGCGATCAGCCAGAACCCTG
>CBHCMH010000581.1:0-1642 GCA_965974445.1 uncultured Rhizorhapis sp. | reverse complement strand
GGCGATCAGCGCGCCGTGGCGGTGCTGGTTTCGGCAGAGGAGCGGGAAGGGCGGCCTGCAGGTCCGGCGATGGCCGCGTTCCTCCGCGACCTTGGGCCGCTTGACGCGCTGGTCGACCGCAGCGCTGGCCGGAATTGAACGCATTTTGCGCGCCTGGCGAGCAAAGGCGGTTCCCCCGCCGCGCGATAGTGCCTAAGAGCGTCTTCGCATGTGCGGCATAGCGGGCATTTTCCACCTTGAGACGGCAAAGCCCGTCGATCCGGCGCGGGTCCGGTTGATGACCGACGCGCAGACGCATCGCGGGCCGGACGGATCAGGCGTGTGGACCGCGCCGGGTGTTGGGCTGGGCCATCGCCGCCTGTCGATCATCGACCTGTCGGGCGGGGCGCAGCCGATGCTGACCGGGGATGGCGCGCTGGCGGTCACGTTCAACGGCGAGATTTACAATTTCGCGGCGGTGCGGACCGAGCTGGAGGCGAAGGGCCATGTGTTCCACAGCCATAGCGATACCGAGGTTATCTTGCATGGCTGGCGGCAGTGGGGGCCGGAATGCGTTCACCGGTTCGACGGCATGTTCGCCTTTGCCCTGTTCGACGCGCGGGAGCAGTCGCTGTGGCTGGTGCGCGACCGGCTGGGGGTGAAGCCGCTGCATTATGCGACGCTGTCGGACGGTAGTTTGATCTTCGCTTCGGAGCTGAAGGGCCTGCTGGTCCACCCGCTGCTCCGCAAGGAACCGGATCTGCGCGCGGTCGAGGACTTTCTGGGGCTGGGCTATGTTCCCGACGATGCCTGCATCGTGAAGGGCGTCAGGAAGCTGGGCGCGGGCGAGACGTTGCTGCTCCGGCGCGGCAAGCCCCTGCCGCAGCCGAGCCGCTATTGGGATGTAAGCTTTGCCGACCGCAGCCCGGCCCGGCCCGCCGCGCTGGAGGAGGAGCTGGTCGCGCTGATGCAGGCGGCGGTGCGATCGCGCATGGTGGCAGACGTGCCGCTGGGCGCGTTCCTTTCGGGCGGGGTGGACAGCAGCTCGGTCGTCGCGCTGATGGCGGAGGCGAGCAAGCGCGCGGTCAAGACCTGCACCATCGGTTTCGATGTCGATGCGCTGGACGAGACCGCCTATGCCGACCAGATCGCCAAGCGCTTTGCCACCGACCACCGCACGCGCATCGTGTCGCCGGACGATTATGCGCTGATCGACACGCTGGCCCATCATTTCGATGAGCCGTTCGCCGATGCCTCCGCGCTGCCGACCTACCGGGTGTGCGAGCTGGCGCGGGAGACGGTGACGGTGGCGCTGTCGGGCGATGGTGCGGACGAGGCGTTCGCCGGGTATCGCCGCCACCGGTTTCAGCATGCCGAGGAAAGGCTGCGTGGCTATCTGCCGCAGTCGGTGCGCGGGCCGCTGCTGGGCGGCCTGGGGCGCGTCTATCCCAAGGCCGACTGGGCGCCCCGGCCGCTGCGGGCCAAGGCGACGCTGCTCAGCCTCGCGCAGAGCGGGGAGGAGGGCTATGCCGCGTC
Organism: uncultured Rhizorhapis sp.; assembly: GCA_965974445.1. GTDB lineage: Bacteria > Pseudomonadota > Alphaproteobacteria > Sphingomonadales > Sphingomonadaceae > Rhizorhapis. The sequence continues at coordinate 127 of CBHCMH010000581.1, read as the reverse complement.
CGTCGGCGTGACCGGGGAGGCGATGCGGGCGCGGCTGTTCACGCCCGCCGCCCGCGCCGCGCTGCAGGGGCATCGGGCGGAGGACCGCTATGTCCGCGCCATGCGGGACGCGCCCGCCCGCGATCCG
>CBHCMH010000580.1:0-1670 GCA_965974445.1 uncultured Rhizorhapis sp. | reverse complement strand
GAAGAAGCTCATCCGCTCCGGCGTCGATGCGCTGGTGATCGAGGGGATGGAGGCAGGCGGCCATATCGGCCCGGTCGCCACGTCCGTGCTAGCGCAGGAAATATTGCCGGAACTGGCCCATCAGCTGCCGGTATTTGTGGCGGGCGGCATCGCGCGCGGGGGCGCGATCGCGGGCTACCTGGAAATGGGCGCATCGGGCGTGCAACTGGGCACCCGCTTTGTCTGCGCGCATGAATCCATTGCGCATCCCAATTTCAAGAAGGCGTTCATCCGCGCTTCGGCGCGCGACGCCATTGCGAGCGTTCAGGTCGATCCGCGCCTACCCGTCATTCCGGTCCGCGCGCTCAAAAATGCGGGGACCGAAGCCTTTACCGCCAAGCAGCGCGAAGTCGCCGCCCGGCTGGACGCGGGCGAGATCGAAATGGGCGAGGCGCAGCTTGCCATCGAGCATTATTGGGCGGGCGCGCTGCGCCGGGCCGTCATTGACGGCGATGTCGAGGGCGGATCGCTGATGGCCGGTCAGTCGGTCGGCATGGTGACGCAGGAAGAACCGGTCGCCGAGATCATTGCGACGCTGATGGCCGAGGCGGTGGAAGCGCTGGAGAAACGCGCGGCCTGAGGGGGCGTGGGGCTTTTTGGTGACTGATTGTGGGTCGTTGCTGCCATAACTCCCCTCCCGCTTGCGGGAGGGGCTGGGGGAGGGCCTGTTAGGGAAATGGCGGTGACATGCCCTCCCCTAACCCCTCCCGCAAGCGGGAGGGGAAGGGCAACTTTCCTCCCCAACCGGCCTGCTCAACAAGCCTACAGGTCGATAACCCCTATGCCCCGATGCGTTGGCGGTACGTCACGTTGACCCGGTCCGACAGGATCAGATAGGGCAGCCAGATCGCGGCGCTGATCAGCACTTTCTTGAGATTCCCCTCCAGCATGTCGAGCAAGGCGCTTTCCACCGCCACGGGTACGCCAGGGACTGAGGCCACCAGCCTGGCGATGCCGAGCTGCGCCAGCAGGTCGATGCCCCAGACCAGCAGCAGGAAGCGGGGGAAGAAGGGGACGAGCCGGATCGCCATGACGAAGGCGAAGACATAGAGGCTGGTCATGATGACCACGTCGGCGACCATTATGTGGAACAGCATCTGGAACCATCCGGGGGCATGGCTGCCCAGCGCGGGGATGGCGAGCAGGAACTCGGCCGTGCGGACGGGGACGTTCAGCAGCATGCCGACCAGCAGCGAGGCCATGAGGCCGGTCGCGCCGAATGCGGGCAGGCTGCGCGCCTCCAGGCAGTTCACCCGCCGCCAGCGGCCGTAGCGGGCCAGGCGAATGGCCGGCTGGGCATAAAGCTGCCCCGCCGGGAACAGCCGCAGGGCAAAGAACAAGGTCGCCACCGGAGCGCCCGCCACCGCCACATAGGGCAGCGCGTTGTTGAGCATGCCAAGGCCCGGATCGACGTGGGTCGCGGCAAAGGCCAGGCGGAGGCCGCAGGCGAAGCTGATGAGCTACAAGGTCTGCTCCGACACCCTCTTCGCCGCCAACGTCGCCGGCAGCGTGGTCGGCGTCGGCCTGATCGGCGAGTGCCTGGGCGACATCGTCCTGGCGCTCGAGGACTCGGTCTCGCCGCGCACGCTGACCGGCTTCCCCAAGCCGGTGGCGCACGTCATCAACATGAG
>CBHCMH010000579.1:0-1674 GCA_965974445.1 uncultured Rhizorhapis sp. | reverse complement strand
GCGGGACTGACCCAGCCCAGGTCGCAAATGATCTCAAGCACCTTGATCTGGCCCCGGGCAGCGATCTGCGCGTCCAGTTCCTGGATAAGCGCACGATAGCTTTCACTGTCCGTTGGTCCATCAATCTGGATTTCGACGATGCCGCGTTCGGCATCCACCCTGTATGTAAGCATTCATTCCCCCGTGCGACCCGGCCCCTGGACGCGTGATTCGCGCCTTCATTTCAATCCGGGGCACCCTGCCGCCTATAAACGGCAGGATTTCAATATCTTGTTATCGTTGCTCCATGTTCAGGCAACCATCGCCATATTGCAGCGCTTGTCGGGTGGGTACAAAACAAAAAGAAGGGAATTTGTCATGCGCACTATCATGCTTTCACTCGCGGCGGCGTCGCTGGCCGTTCCGGCGGTCGTCGCCTTTCCCGCCAGTCAGGCCGAGGCGAGGGATTACAGGTACAAGGAATGGCGCGGGCGGGACGGCCGAATGTACTGCCGCAAATCGGACGGAACGGTCGGGCTGGTTGTCGGCGGCGTAGCTGGCGCTCTGGTCGGCCGGTCGATCGATACCAGGGGTGATCGCGCCACCGGTACTATCGTCGGCGCGGCCGCAGGTGCGTTGATCGGCAAGGAAATCGACAGCAAACGTCGCTGCCGTTGAAAGCTGTCAGGGTCGATGAGACCGGACACGTCATGATCTGGCGTTGAACGAAAAACGGGGCGAACCGCCACCGGTTCGCCCCGTTCCGTCTCGAGGATCTCTCATCCTGGCCAACTAGGCTACGGCCAGCGAGATTTCTGCGGCAGCTGCCAGGACCGACAGCAAAAGAATGGAAAGCGTTCTCATAAGATCTACTCCTGTTAAACGCCCTCAAAGCACCCTGCTTGTTTTCTTGATGCCCATATGCTGCGCCGCAACAACGCCTTCAATCGCAAAGTGCAACGATATGATTGCAGTTTTTGCAACATTGAAATCGAGGCCTTTTCCTGTCCGGCAGTCGAAATAAGTCTGAAATTGGACGTATTCCGGTTGCCGTCATTGGATCGCAGGGGCAATAAACGTCCTGCTTTGAGCCGAGTTGATCGGCGTTTAAGGGAAATAGATGATCACGGACACGCTCTCGGATGACTTCAAACAGGCCATGCGCCGCCTGGCCACCACCATCGCCATTGTCACGACCGGGACCGGCGAAAGCTGGAGCGGAATGGCGGCAACGGCGGTCACTTCGGTGACATCCGATCCGCCGACCGTGCTTGTCGCCGTCAATCGCAGCGCCAGTCTCTCGCCCGTCTTGCAGGCCGAACAGCGTTTTTGCATCAACCTGCTGGCGGAGCGGCATCGTGACCTGGTCGGCGTCTTCAGCGGCGGAAAGAAGGGAATCGAGCGCTTTTCGACAGGCGGCTGGGTTGCCTCGGACGAAGGACTGCCTGTTCTGCCCGACGCGGTGGCGAGCCTTATCTGCACCACGCAGATGACGCTGGGCGTTGCGACGCACACGCTGTTCATCGGCCAGGTGCAGCGGATCGTGAACCACCCATCGATCGATCCGCTGATCTGGGTCGATGGCGGCTTCGCGTCGGCGACGCGGATTTAGAAGGGCGGACGCGAGCCTGTCTTCCGGAACATTCTCAACCGGCGTTCGGCCAGTTTTCCAGCGCCGGAACCAAATCGTCATAA
>CBHCMH010000578.1:0-1681 GCA_965974445.1 uncultured Rhizorhapis sp. | reverse complement strand
CGCCCAATCTGATCCCCCTGCTGCGTGAAAAGGGCGTTGATGGCGGATTGGCTGCAAAGCTGGCCGCGCTGGTCGGTTTATCCGGGCTCGTGGCACGATTGAGCGTCGGCCATCTGCTCGATCGGCTGCCCTCGCACCTCGTTGCCGGCGCGTGCTATGTCATGCCGATGGTCGGCTTGGCCCTGACCCTGGACCCGGCGCCCTCGTCCGCCATGCTGGCGCTTTCAATCCTTCTGCTTGGCGCCTCCATTGGCGCAGAGCTGGATGTCATCGTATTCCTGACCACACGCCATTTCGGCATCCGCCATTTCGGCGCGATCCTTGGGGCGATCCTGGGTTTCGGGGCCATAGGGTCCATGATTGCACCCATCGCCACGGGGCGTAGCCACGATATTTTCGGCATGTACGACCCCTTCCTGATGTTGTTGCTGGTTGTTCTGGGCGTGATGGCCGTTGTGATGTTTTGTCTGCGAGATCCGCGCTTGTTGCCTGGAGAGCGCCTGTCATGCGAGAGATGAATGAAATGGTTGAGACAGCCGTCAAGAACGATTCCGAGATTCCAACGCACCAGACGATCGTCGATCGCGCCCGCGCTTTGATCCCGCTGCTCAGAGAACGGGCGCAGATGGATGCGGAAAATCGCATCATCAATCCGGACACGATACGCGGCATGAAGGAAGCAGGCCTCTTCCGCGTGTTACAGCCCAAGCGTTGGGGTGGCTATGAAGCGGGTCAACGGACCTTTGCCGAAGTGCAGATGGCCTTGGCCGAAGGGGACATGTCCGTCGCCTGGATATATGGCGTCATCGGCGTCCATGCCTATCATATGGGCCTGCTCCACGATCAGGCCGCGCGCGATGTGTGGGGCAAGGATACGTCTGTGCTGGTTGCCTCGCCCTACATGCCCGGAGGCGTCGCCAAGCCGGTGGAGGGCGGCTATGAGATCAGCGGTCGCTGGCCCTATTCGAGCGGATGCCAGCACTGCGACTGGACGTTTCTCGGCGGCATCGTCGAAGGATCTCCCACCGATTACCGTTCCTTCCTGATCCCGCGTGCGGATGCCCCTGTCGTCGATACCTGGGACACGCCCGGCCTCGAAGGAACGGGAAGCCATGACGTGGTGATCGAGAAGGCCTTCGTGCCCGAATATCGCACGCATCGGATGATCGACGGGTTCCTAGGAACCAATCCGGGCAAGGCGGTGAACTACGGGCCGCTGTTCCAGATGCCTTTCATGCTGGTATTCTTCCGGGCCATAACGTCGTCACAGATCGGCGCTTTGCAGGCGATGGTCGACATTTTTCGCACCTACGCCACGGATAAGGTGTTCGGTGGGGCCAAGACCGCCGAGGACCCGGAGGTGCAGCATTTTCTGGCGGCGGCCGTGTCGGGTGTCGACGAAATGAAGAAGATTATGTTCGCCAATTTCGAGATCATGGACGAATATGCGGCGCGGGGCGAGTTTCCACCGATGGAAATGCGCCAGATGTTCCGATATCAGAGTTCGGCTGTCGCTGAACGATGTCTCAACCTGGCAACGCCGCTGCTGCGGATGTCGGGCGGCGGGGGCGTTTACGAGCGCTTCGGCATGAGCCGAATCTACCGCAACATGATGACCGGGCGCCAGCACATAGCCGCGCAGTTCAATCTGCATGGGCGCAAATTTGGTAATCTCCTGCTC
>CBHCMH010000577.1:0-1683 GCA_965974445.1 uncultured Rhizorhapis sp. | reverse complement strand
CCGGCGCATCTGCTGGTGTCGCGGGAGGTCACCGAACAGGTCGGCAAGGGCTATTGTCCCAAATCGGACGAGCCTGCGCCCGCCGATCACATGGCGCTCTATCGCGACCGGGCCATGCCGTTCGACGATGCATCGGAGCGGGACGGGATGGTCGAGGGCGCGGCCTTTTCCACCTGGACGGCGCTCAGCCGCACGCAGACGCCGCGCGTGTGCTGGACCTATGTCGAGGTTGCGCCCGGCCTGTATGAGAGCCGGAGCTTCGATGCCGAAGGACGGCCGCTCGGTCATATGGACGAGGGGACGAAGCAGTTGCGGATCGTGCCTATCGCCGACCTTCGCGCGATGCTGACCGCGAAGGCGCAGCCGCTCGACCTGCCACAGGACAGCGCCAGCGTCCGGTAATCAGCACCGCCGGATCGGCTCCCAACGCCATCGCGTCAGGCTGCGCCAGGCCCATTCGAAGGGGCCATAGCGAAAATGCCTGAGCCATGGGAGCGGCCAGAGCAGCATCAGTGACCAGACCAGTGGCACGAACAGATACACCGTCACGCGGTCTACCCTACCGTAAAGCCCAAGGCCGTAGCCATAGAAGAGCGTCGTCATGACGATGCTGGTGCCGATATAATTGGAGAAGGCCGTGCGGCCGGCGGCGCCGATCCTGCGTATCATCCTGCTGCCGTCAAAATGCAGGATCAGCCACATCAGCAAGGCGGCGTGGGCGATGGTCAGCGGTACGCGGAAGGGCAGGGACCAGCTGATGACGGCGTTGAAGGTGACGACCGGGTCAAAGCCGCTCCCCCAGCACCAGGCCGCGAGGGCGATCATCGGCGCGCCGCCCGCAAGGTAGCAGAGACGGGCGAGGCGGAGATATTCCGCCTTCCGCCAAAGCCCGGTCAGAAACCCGCTTTTCAGCATCGCCGCACCGAGCAGCATGAAGCCCAGCGCCTCGAAACCCGACAGGACGAGCAACGCCGTCTGGTCGCTGCCGATCCGGGCCAGCCGATCCGCAACGATTGCTCCATATCCGCTTTGGTGAAGCGCGGCCTGTTCGCGCAGCGTCGCGGCGTCGGTGCCGGGAAGGCTGGCCTCACCGCCGACGAGCAGCGAGACGGAAAAGGCGGCCACGATTGCGAACTGAATGAGGAAGAAGAGTATGGCGCTGCCCAACAAGTCCCCCGGCTCGCGCCGGACGAAGAGCAGCAGGACGAACCCGGCCACCGCATAGAGGCGCAATATGTCGCCCCACCAGAGGAAGACATAGTGGCAAAGGCCGAGCAGGAAGAGCCAGAAGAAGCGGCGATAGAGCAGACCCAACCCTTCGCCCCGATCCGCCAACCGCTGCTGGATCAGCACCGCGCTCGCGCCGAAAAGCAGGGAGAAAAGGCCGCGCATCTTGCCATCGACCAGGATGAAATTGGCGGTCCAGACGGCGAAGGCGGCGGGCGTTTCCCCGCCCCACAGGCGCGGATTGATATAGGCCATGTCGGGCATGGAGAAGGCGATGACGTTCATCAGCAATATGCCCATCACCGCAAAGCCGCGCATGGCATCGAGCGTCAAGAGGCGGGCGGGGTCGCGCATCATCCGGACGTAGCGCGATTGGCCGCAGGAGCAAGTCCCTCGCGCGTCACAAGTCTGGAAAAAGGCGGCGAACTGGGCCATTGGAGGCGGCGATGGCGGACA
>CBHCMH010000576.1:0-1685 GCA_965974445.1 uncultured Rhizorhapis sp. | reverse complement strand
CAGTGGTTCTTGCCGTTGATGATGATCATGTCCTTGGCGCGGCCGACGATGTAGAGATAGCCGCCGGACATGTATCCCATGTCGCCCGTGTCGAGCCAGCCGTCCACCAGGCAGGCGTCCGTCGCCTCCTGATCGCGGAAATAGCCGGTCATGATGGAAGGGCCGGTGGTCCACACCTTGCCGATCGCCTTTTCGGGCAGGATTGACCCGTCCTCTTCGCGGATTTCGACGATCATGTCCTTGGCGGGCTTGCCGCAGTTCACGATGGCGCGGTAGCGCGGCGGGCGATCCTCGGCGCATTCGCCGCCCGACAGGTCGGTTTCCTCGACCAGTTCGACCATGATGCCTTCACCCGGCGGCATGATGGTGACCGCCAGCGTCGCTTCGGCAAGGCCATAGCTCGGCAGGAAGGCGGAGGCGGAGAAGCCCGCGTCGGCAAAGGCATCGACGAAGCCCTGCATCACATCGGGGCGGATCATGTCCGCGCCATTGCCCGCAATGCGCCAGCGCGACAGGTCGAAACGGTCCGACGCCTTGGTCTGGCTGGACATGCGCCGGGCACAGATGTCATAGCCGAAGGTCGGCGAATAGCTGATCGAGGTGCCGCTGTTGCGGCTGATCAGGTCAAGCCAGGCCAGTGGACGGCGGGCGAAATCCTCGGTCTTCAGATAATCGACCGACACCTGATTGGCGATGGGCGAGAGGAAGCAGCCGACCAGGCCCATGTCATGATACCAGGGCAGCCAGCTGATGCAGCGGTCGCTGTCCTGCAATTCCATGCCATGGCTGTGCGCCGACAGATTGTTGAGCAGCGCGTGGTGCGTGACGGCTACGCCATGCGGGAAACGGGTCGATCCGCTGGAATATTGCAGGTAGCAGATGTCGTCCGTACTCGCCTGCGGCAGGGGGGACTGATGCGCGTCGAGCGCCATGAAGTCCTCATAGGTTCGGCCTTCGACCTGGCACCCGCGTGCCGCGTCGCCCGCCATTTCGGCAAGCTCAGCGGGGTAGAACAGCATCTTGGGATCGCAGCTGGTGAGCTGGACCGAAAGCTGGTCGATATAGCTTTCCTTGCCGCCGAAGCTGGTGGGCAGGGGCAGCGGCACCGGCCAGGCGCCGGCATAGACGATGCCGAAGAACAGCGCGGCGAAATCGGGGCCGGTTTCGGCGACCAGGGCAATCCGGTCCTGCGGCCGCACACCCAGCGCAACCATGCGATAGGCGCATTGAATCGCGTCCTCGCGCAATTCGGCGAAGCGGTAGGCGTGCGCCAGCGTGCCGCGCGGATCGTGGAAATTGAACCCGCGCTCTCCGCGAGCCGCATAATCCAGCGCCTCGCCCAGCGTCGCGAAGTCGGAAAAGCGCCGCGGCAGGCCGTCATGCGTCGGCGTGGCGACCGGTGCGGCCTCCCGAACCATCACATTAGCATTCTGCAATTCCGGTGCTCCCTTGTCATATACCCGAAACGCGCCCGAAACGCGGCAGTCGTCGTTGCGACATTCCGCTGAAATTGTCCAGCCTCTGCCATCAGGACGTCCAGACTGCGCTTTTAGACCAGAAGGCGCGTTCAAATTCCGGCCCGACTGTGGCATAATCGTGGCGCGTGGCCAGAGAATATAGCAAAAAACCCAAATCTCCCCTGAACGGCGAACGGCTGGAGCAGTTGGCGCTGCATTATGCCGGAC
>CBHCMH010000575.1:0-1691 GCA_965974445.1 uncultured Rhizorhapis sp. | reverse complement strand
TTTCAACCATTTCTTTAGATATTTCCGGTCGAAGCCCAGTGGCGGTGCTTTGCCGCGTGTGCGTCGCGTGCTGTCATCCCCAATGACCAGACTGCCCGGCCAAAACTGTCGTCCGAACCCTCTTCCTCTGCCCAGCTCCGGTCGAAGCGCATGAAATTGCGGAAGCGCCCGCGATCCGGGTTCCAGGCGTGCTGGACGAAGGAGGCGTAGATATTGGTCAGCCGGTCGCGTTCCCTTTCGTCCATGGCCGGCATCCGGCTCATCAGAATCAGCGCGCGTGCATTATCGTCCACGCAATAGCCATGCCGCCGGTCGGGCACGGAAAAGATGCCATGCTGCAACATTCCCGTGGCGTCGGTCATCCGGATCACGGCGTTCAGATTGGGCGGCAGCGGCTGCAGGCGGGCGGGGGGAAGGATGCGCGCCGGCTGCGATAGCTGCAATTCGCCCAGCAGAAATGCCGCGCGCTCGGCGAGTTTGGACCAGAGCATCGACCGGCCCCGCACATAGGCGCGCTGCGCCAGTGCCGCGCGCGCCTGGTTTTCGGACAGCAGCGCACTGATCTCCCGCGCCAGGGCTTCGCTGTCCCGAAAGCCGACCAGAATGCCGTGCCCTTCGTTCAATATCTCCGTAGCGTGGACATAGGGGGTCGATACCACCGGCTTTCCGAGCGCTATGGCATAGGACAAGGTGCCCGAGGTGATCTGGGCCGGGTTGTTATAGGGGGTGACATAGACGTCCGCCGCCTGAAGATAGTCCAGCAGTTCCTCAAGCCCGACATAGCTGTTGACGAAGCGCACATGGTCGGCGACGCCGAGGCTCTCCGACAGATCCTGCAGGGATTCCCGCAGCGCTTCGCCCTCTCGGCGCAGGACGTTGGGGTGGGTTGCGCCCAGGACGACATAGAGAGCGTCGGGATGCCGTTCCACGATTGCCGGCATTGCGCGGATCATATGATCGATGCCCTTGTCGGGCGCGATCAGGCCGAAGGTGAGCAGAACCTTGCGGCCGGCAAAGCCAAAAGTGTCCTTCATGCTGTCCGGTTCCACCAGAGGCCGGTCCGGCACGCCGTGTGGAATGACCTCGATCTTGCGCGCGGGAACCGCATAGACACGCTGAAGAATGTCCCGCCCCTTTTCCGACATGACGATCAGCCGTGCGGACCGGCGGGCCACCGCATCAAGGACCCGGCGTTCGTCTGTATTGGGCCGTTCCAGTACGGTATGCAGGGTCGTGAGCAGAGGCAGGTCGGTCCGGTGCAGGATTTTCAGCACCATGTCTCCGGCCGGTCCGCCGAATATGCCATATTCGTGCTGAAGCCAGATCGCTTGCGCGCCGCTTGCTGCAATAGTTTGCGCGGCGGCGATATAACTGGATGGATCATATTGGGCGAGCGTCTGAACGCCGGGCGGGTAAACCACGCCGTCCCGGCCATCATCCATGGCATAGAGATCGGCTTGCATGTTCGGAAAGCGTTCACGCAGCGCATTGGCGGTGTCAGTGGTGAAGGTGGCGATGCCGCAGCGGCGCGGTACGCTGTTTCCGATGATGGCGATATGGCGTGGCACGCCCACAAAAGATTGATATCCTGAGGCAAGCTCGATCATCGTTCATCCTTCGCAAACGCACCTAGATGCCAAATCGCCCTAAACGCATCCTTTCCAAACGACTCGATCCTGTGATGGTTGCGC
>CBHCMH010000574.1:0-1696 GCA_965974445.1 uncultured Rhizorhapis sp. | reverse complement strand
GCTGTCGTGGGCTTCACGGGTGGCGCTGCGTTCCTCTACTACTTCATCACACTCGGTGCGGCGCCCACGCAATTGTTCGCGGCGCTATTTGGAGCAACCACTTTCAGCTTCGGAGTTCTCTCGTTGCTGACCGGACCAGTCGCCGCAGAGTCCGCCCCCCCGGGAATGCTCTCTACCGCTTCGGGGTTGATCATCGGTGTCGGGGAGATTTTCGGAGGCGGCATGGCGCTGCTTCTCGCCGGCTATATCATCGGAACCTTCGGGATCCAGTACATGCTCTATCTGGCGCTCGGAGGGCTGATGCTTGGTGCTGTCCTGATGTGCGGACTGATCGAAACCGCACCGCGCAAGCGCCAGAAAAGCCCACGGTGGAGCGAGGAGGCAATCGCGGATGGCTGACCTTGCCCGCCATGCTTGCTCGAGGAGGCGTTTGGCCCGACCTCGCGTATGCGCGGGGCAGATTGGGCCAGCGTCTTCGTCAAGATGGGTTTATAACTATTCGTTCGGCAGAATATTCAGGAGTTTTGTGCAATGAGTACTCCAATCATAGGCCTTGGTCCAAGGCTTGATACCGATTACTCTATCTGGCCCTTGGCATACTGCCAATCCGAAATGCCCCAGGACTTCTTTGGCGGGGCCATCAAGTTCAGCAAGATGGGCACAATCCGCGTACCAATGATTTACACGCTGCTGGTCGGCGGGGAAGTCGGCGGCAAACAGCACGTTGCCTTGGTCGATTGTGGTTTTCGCAATGACCATTGGGCGGCGAAATACGGGTTTGCCAGCTGGGAGGAGCCGCGAGACGTGCTGGCCCGCGTCGGCTTCGCGCCCGAAGATGTCGAGGTGATCCTGGTTACCCACATGCATTTCGACCATATCGGCAATTTCGAAGCGTTTCCCAATGCAAAACTGTATATCCAGCTCGATGAATATCTCGGCTGGTCGGACATCGTCTGCTCCGCGCACCAGTATGAAACCGAGGAGGAAAAGGCTTTCATCTTTTCGTCCTTTGATCCCCAGGATCTGGTCCGCGCCGCGCAGGGGGTGGCTGAGGGACGCGTGCGTTTTATTCGCGGTGACGAGGAGGTTCTGCCGGGTATTACGGCGCGCCTGGCCAAGGACAGCCACACCTTCGGCAGCCAATGGTTCGAGGTGGAGACCCGCAATGGCCCATTCGCCGTCGTCGGTGACGTTGTCTACTGGTATTCGAACATCGAGAGCATGTGGCCTTCGGGCTACCATCAGGGCAATGTGATGAACCAGCTGAGCGTCTTCCGCCAGATTCGCGAGACGTTGAAGCAGAAGATCGACCGGGTCATTCCTGGGCACGATCCCAAGGTGTGGGATCGCCATAATTCATGGGTGGCACCGAGTGGGAATCCGATCGCGGAGGTCAACCTGCGTCAGGGCGACACCACGAGGCGGCCTGACGTATCTGCCCAGAAGATCATTCACACCTGAGGAGCCGATCGCCCGCACATGCTGTGGAATCCGGGAAGACCGAACAGCACGCAAACCGGAATGTACCGCATGTTGAATGTCAAACTGCTTTGAGGACAAATACTATGGTGGCTTCGATCCCGATTTCGGATGTCAATCCGTTCGAGCTGGAAATGCGGCTCGAGCCATACGCTTTCTACGAAGAGCTGCGGGAGATGGGCCCTGTCGTGCACCTGCGGACGCTCGATCTCTACGC
>CBHCMH010000573.1:0-1696 GCA_965974445.1 uncultured Rhizorhapis sp. | reverse complement strand
GGCGACATGCTGCATCCCCGCATTGTTGATGAGGATGTCCACGCCGCCAAAGGCCTGCGCGGCGGCCGCCATCATGGCTTCGATCGCATCGATCTTGGTAAGGTCCGCGTCGCTGTAAAGCGCGCGCGCTCCACTGATCGACTCCAGCGTCTTGCGTTCCGCCTCGATGGCATCGGCATCGCCAAAGCCGTTGATGATGACATTGGCGCCCTCGGCCGCCAGCGCCTTGGCATAAGCAAGCCCGATCCCCGACGTGGAACCGGTGACCAGTGCCGTCTTGCCCTTCAAAATCATGCCTTTTTCTCCTTGAGATGGTCCGGCCGGTCGAGATCGAACGCCGACGACTGACCATTGACGATATTTTGCGCGATCAGGTCGCCCTTGCACATCACGCCCGCGACCGCTTCATGTCCCTGCGCCCAATGATCCAGCATGGTGGCGCGCGAGAATTCGAAATCCCGCGCTCCGCTTTCCCAGGCGTGGCTGCGGTAGATGAGGTGAACGATATTAACCGCACTTATATGGTTGAGTTCCCAAAGCTCCGCCACCAGAGGATCGTCCCGGAGTTCAGGGGGCAATTTCTGGAGCAGCGCCCGGACCAGCCGATGTTCCTTGTGGCGGCGCAGATATTGGTCCGTCACCTGACGGGTCCGGCTGCTGTACTGGATGTCCTTCTGCCGCGACCAGACATCGGTGAGCTGTTTCGGCATCGCGCCCTGAGCCGGAAACAGATCGACCTGGAACAGCAATATGTCCCCGCTGTGATGATCCAGAACATGGGCGAGCGGCGTATTGCTGACCATGCCGCCGTCCCAATAAAATTGACCCTCGATCTCCACGGGGGGAAGACCGGGAGGAAGCGCGCCGGACGCCATGACATGCTTGGCGCAGATTTTTCCGTGCCAGTGCGGGTCCTGATTGTCGAAATAAACGAAATTGCCGCTCGCGACATTGACCGCGCCGACGGAGAACCGGACCGGGCCGTGATTGAGCAATTCCCAGTCGACCAGCTCATTCAGCGTCTCTTCCAGCGGCGCTGTGTCGTAATAGCTGATCGCGTTCATGCTGCCTTCGGGCGCGAAGACTGGCGGCACGAGATGCGGACGAAAGAATCCGGGCACGCCAAAAGCCGCGACTGCGGCCGCCGCGGTCAAATGGGCCGCTTCCCGGATGTAGCCGTCTGGCGGCAGGTGGAAATTGGGCAGGCAGCCGGTGGCGAGATCCCAGAAGGCCCGCAGCTTGGCGACTCGGTTTTCGGGTTGATTTCCGGCGATGATCGCCGAGTTGACCGCACCGATCGAGATCCCCGCCACCCAGTCGACTTCAATGTCCCGCTCGTGCAGCGCCTCGTAAACCCCGGCCTGATAGGACCCCAGCGCCCCGCCGCCCTGCAGCAGTAATGCGACCTCATCAGGCAAGGGGAGCGCCACCTCATCGGGCAACGGATGCTGGGGCGCTGCTGTGCGCCGGGGGCGGGTCGTCCGGTCAGCCATATTGCAGCGCAATATAGTAATCGGGGCGGCAAGGCCAATGCCTCTTGCTGGGTGTTTGAAGACCTTCTCCCTTGATGGGAGAAGGATACGAAGCCTTGGCCCGGCGGAGCCGGGCTTAGGCGCAGTTGGATGAGGGTGAGCGGCCCTTCGGGCCGCGCGTTTCCTTTGGAAACGCTTCACCCTCTCCCAACTTCGGCTAGGCA
>CBHCMH010000572.1:0-1700 GCA_965974445.1 uncultured Rhizorhapis sp. | reverse complement strand
CGAGCCGCGCGGGTTGAAGTGCTTCAGGTAAACATCGCGGTTCGCGTCGAAAATCGCGCGGCTCGCCTCCTTGTATCCCACCTCGATCGTCTGGATGATCCCTCGCCCGCGCCGCTGTTCTTCCCTGATGCGTTCGTTGATGAGCACGTTCGCATCCACCGCCGCACCGACGGTCAGGACGAAGCCAGCGATGCCGGGCAAGGTCAAGGTCGCGTTGAAGATCGCCATGATCCCCACGAGCAGGAAGATATTCACCACCAGCGCTATATTGGCATAGACGCCGAACCGGCCATAGGTGACGATCATGAAGATCAGCACGGCCGTGGTCGCGATGCCGCCGGCCAGAACGCCCTTGCGAATGGAGTCGGCTCCCAGATCCGGCCCGACCGTGCGTTCTTCCACCACCGTAAGCGCCACGGGAAGCTTGCCCGAGCGCAAGGCGATGGACAGTTCGTTGGCGCTGGCGACGGTGAAACTGCCGGAAATCTGCGCGGAACCGCCCAGGATAGGCTCATTGATATTGGGCGCGGACAGCACCGTGCCGTCCAGGATGATGGCAAACGGCCGGTTCACATTCTCGGTCGTGACCCGCGCGAATTTGCGTCCGCCCGCGCCGTCGAAGCGGATATTGACGACCGGTTCGTTGTTCTGCTGGTCAAAGCCCTGCTGCGCGTCGATCAGCTGGTCGCCGCTGATCATCACCTGACGCTTCACGGCAATGTAAGGGACGCCGGACGGGTTGGTGGGATAGGGCAGGACCTGGCTGCCGACAGGCGCGCGTCCCTGGGCCAGTTCGGCCGGATCGGCCGATGCATCGACCAGCTTGAATTCCAGCTTCGCCGTCTTGCCGAGCAGCGACTTCAGCGCCTCTGGATTCTGCAGGCCGGGCACCTGCACGACAATGCGGTTTGCGCCCTGGCGGATGATCGTGGGCTCCCTGGTGCCCATTTCGTCGATCCGCTTGCGGATGACTTCCGTCGCTACCTCCATGGCGCTTTCGACCGCTGCATCCAGACCGGAGGATGTCGGCGTCAGCACGATGGTCGAGCTGTCCACCACCTCGACATTCCAGTCGCGCTCTCCGGTCATCCCGGCCCCCTGCGTCAGCGCGCGAATGCGCTCGACGGCGGCGTCCACTTGGGACCGGTCGCGAACCATGAAGCTGAGCTTGCCGTCCCGCCGGGAAATGTCCCCGATCGAAATCCTTGGCTCGTTCCGGCGCATTTCGGTGCGCACGGTATCTTCCATGGTTTCTAGCCGTAGCTTGGCGACATCGCTCGTGTCCGCCTCCAGCAGGATATGACTGCCCCCCGACAGGTCGAGGCCCAGATTGATCCGCGCCTGAAAGGCAGCGGGCAATTGCGCCACCACCCGTTCCGGGAGGAAGCTCGGGACGGAGAACAGCACACCGACGATTACCGTCAGGGCGACGAGCCATATCTTCCAGCGGGGAAAGTCGAGCATGGAGGGATCAGTCGTTCGCCGGCTTGGTGCTGCCCGGCTGGACAACATCGGACAAGGTGGATTTCACGACCTTGACCTTCACCCCCTGGGCGATTTCCACATCGGCATAGGCTTCATCGACCCGGAGAACCTTGCCCACCAGGCCGCCTGCGGTGATGACCTGATCCCCCTTCTTGACGGCATCGATCGTCGCGCGGTGTTCCTTCATTTTCTTCTGCTGCGGACGAATGAGCAGG
>CBHCMH010000571.1:0-1707 GCA_965974445.1 uncultured Rhizorhapis sp. | reverse complement strand
TAGCCGACCAGCGTGCCGAGATGGGCGACGATGGATTGCGGATCGCCCTCGCGCTGCGAATAGAGCATGGCCAAGTTGGCAACCACCAGCACTGGCGCCATCCAGGCGAGCGCGCGCAGCATGCGGTCATTCGCCCGCCCGCGCCAGCAATGGATCGCAATGCCGAGCCACAGCAGCGGCACCAGCAGCAAAGCGGGCCGCGTGACGCCGAAATGCGTCTGCTCGGCCCGGACCGGCGCCCACTGGAAGAGCGCGAACAGAACCACCGCCGCGACCAGAACCGCGCCTGAGAAGGCGAGAGCGTTCGCCTTGTTTTTCGCGAACATCCACAGCGATCCGCCGACGGCGACCGGCAGCAGATAAGCACCCGGTCCCCAGGTCGCGGCGCGCAGCATCTCCGGCGATGATGCGGCGACGGGATCGCCCGGCCACTCCACCAGGATCAGGACATGGATCACCTGCAACAGTGCAGCGCCGCCGAATGCGGCGGCGAGCGAGATCAGGAATGGCACGCCGACATGACGGCCCATCACCCACAGCAGCGCGGCGAGCACGCCGGCAATCAGTCCGACGCCGGTGTCCAGGACGGTATGGAGGACGGGGTAGTCGCGCGCACCCGCGGCCAGCAGCCAGATACCGATAAGACCGTAGGCGACCAGCAGGACCACCACGGCGTGGATAACCGTCGACTTCTCGCTCTCAACGCGCTGGTTGGTGGCTAAGACAGTCGCCATGACGCCTGCGATGTTGCCGCGTGGGCCCGTGCCGCGGGACGAACCCGGTGACCGATCCGCATGCAAGCCCCGCTTTGCCCCCGCCAGGAGCGTCCCAGACATCGGTGAGGCGTGCTGATGTTAGGACGATAAACAGGCGGGCTTCAAGGCCCAAACATGCACCGGCCGCTGCGATCGGAATGAATGCGCTCTGAATGGAGTAATCTCCCCCGACCGCGTTGGCCAATCCTGGAGGGAATCAATGGTCCGCACCGCATCCTGTTCCTGCGGCCAGCTGAAATTGATCATGCAGGGCGATCCGACCGACGTCACCGTCTGTCACTGCTTCGAATGTCAGCGATCGACCGGCAGCGTGTTCGGGGTCTCGACCTATTGGCCCAAGAGCGCCTGCCAATCGATCGAAGGCGAGGCCAAGCTGTGGCGCCGCTCCTCCGATTCCGGACGTTGGCTGGATAACTACTTCTGCCCCGTATGCGGCAGCACACTGTATTGGTACGCCGAGTTCGCGCCCGACGAGATCGGCGTGGCCGCCGGCAATTTCGCCGACCCCAGCTTCCCGGCCCCGACCTCGGCGGTATGGGACTCCTGCCGCCACCCGTGGGTCAAGCTGCCGGCGGATTGGCCGCAGAACGCCAAGCAAGGCGGGCTGCCCGAATGACGCGCGTGGCGTCCTGCTCCTGCGGGCAGCTTTCCGTAACTTTGGTAGGGGAGCCGCGCGAGGTGACCATCTGCCATTGCCTGCAGTGCCAGAAATCGACCGGGAGCGTGTTCGGTGCTTATGCTTTTTGGCCAAGGAGTGCTTGCCGATCGATCCAAGGCGAAGCCAAGCACTGGCGCCGCATTTCAGATTCGGGGCACTGGGTCGAGAGCAGCTTCTGTCCGGTCTGCGGGAGCACGGTCTATTGGTCGACCGAGCTGGCCCTGGACCAGATCGGGATATCCGTCGGCACCTTCGCTGACCCCAGCTTTCCGG
>CBHCMH010000570.1:0-1710 GCA_965974445.1 uncultured Rhizorhapis sp. | reverse complement strand
TATATGTGTCTTTTTTTAATATTTACCGCCCCCCCCCTGTGGGGGGTGGGGGTGGGGCCGGCCCCCCGCAAGAGCCCCACCTGTCCCCCTCTCCCCGGCCCTCTCCCCTGAAGGGGAGAGGGAGGGGTGTCCTTTACGCCTTGTTGTCTTCATCGACTTCCGAAAACTCGGCGTCAACCACATCGTCGTCGGCCTTGGCCGTTTCAGCGCCCGCACCGTCCGGGGAAGCGGCGGCGGCCTGTTCCTTCTCGTAAATCGCCTGGCCCAGCTTCATGGCGACCTGCGCCAGCGCTTCGGCCTTGCTCTTCATTTCTTCGACATTGTCGCCCTCGACCGCCGTCTTGGCGGCCGCGATTGCGGTCTCGATTTCGGACTTGAGCGAAGCGTCCACCTTGTCGCCATGCTCGGAAAGCTGGCGCTCGGTAGTGTGGATCAGGCTTTCCGCGCTGTTCTTGGCCTCGGCGGCCTCGCGGCGCTTCTTGTCCTCGTCGGCAAAGCGTTCGGCGTCCTTCACCATCTGGTCGATATCGGCTTCGGAAAGGCCGCCCGACGCCTGGATCTTGATCTGCTGCTCCTTGCCGGTGCCCTTGTCCTTGGCATGGACATTGACGATGCCGTTGGCGTCGATGTCGAACGTCACCTCGATCTGCGGCACGCCGCGCGGGGCAGGCGGGATGCCGACCAGATCGAACTGACCCAGCATCTTGTTGTCCGCCGCCATTTCGCGCTCGCCCTGGAACACGCGGATGGTCACGGCCTGCTGATTGTCGTCAGCGGTCGAATAGACCTGGCTCTTTTTGGTCGGGATCGTCGTGTTGCGGTCGATCATGCGGGTGAACACGCCGCCCAGCGTCTCGATGCCGAGGCTCAGCGGCGTCACGTCGAGCAGCAGCACGTCCTTGACGTCGCCCTGCAGCACGCCCGCCTGAATCGCCGCGCCCATGGCGACGACTTCATCCGGGTTCACGCCGACATGGGGTTCCTTGCCGAAAAATTCCTTCACCACTTCGCGCACGCGCGGCATGCGGGTCATGCCGCCCACCAGCACGACTTCGCTGATTTCCGAAGCCTTGTGCCCGGCATCGGCCAGCGCCTTCTTGCACGGCTCCAGCGTGCGCTGAATAAGGTCGGCGACCAGACGCTCCAGGTCCGAACGGCTGATGGTCTTCACCAGATGCTTGGGACCATTCTGGTCTGCGGTGATGAAGGGCAGGTTGACCTCGGTCGTCTGCGCGGAGGAAAGCTCGATCTTCGCCTTTTCGGCCGCTTCCTTCAGGCGCTGGAGAGCCAGCTTGTCCTTGGTAAGGTCGATGCCCTCATCCTTCTTAAAGCTGTCCGCCAGATACTGGACGACCTTGGCGTCGAAATCCTCGCCGCCCAGGAAGGTGTCGCCATTGGTGGACTTCACCTCGAACACGCCGTCACCGATTTCCAGGATGGAAATATCGAAGGTACCGCCGCCAAGGTCATAGACGGCGATGGTCTTTCCGTCCTGCTTCTCAAGGCCATAGGCGAGCGCAGCCGCCGTCGGCTCGTTGATGATGCGCAGCACTTCCAGGCCCGCGATCTTGCCCGCATCCTTGGTCGCCTGACGCTGGGCGTCGTTGAAATAGGCCGGAACGGTGATGACCGCCTGCGTCACGGTTTCACCCAGATAGCTTTCGGCCGTTTCCTTCATCTTCTGCAGGATGAAGGCGGAAATCTGCGAAG
>CBHCMH010000569.1:0-1716 GCA_965974445.1 uncultured Rhizorhapis sp. | reverse complement strand
TCAACTCCAGTAGACTCACCGAAGTTCCAGCCGGGCGGCAGTTGTGCCCAGTCGGGAACGAGACGGTGAGGAAGCTGAGGATCGGCGCTGTATGCGTCGGCCGCGAAGAGGAGCGCGTATAGAAATAATCGATAATTCGCTGTCTGCACAGCGGGTACTGTATTAAAGGAGCTGACCGAAGTCAATCGGTGTCAGCGCCACGTGAGAATGTCCTATTTGTGCCAGATAGAAAGGTCCTATTGACAAGGTCACGCTGGGAAGTTGGAACCACAAGGAGTTCTGACGATGAACCAGCGGGAGAGAGACCGCCTGGTGGTACTGAAGAAGGCACAGAAGAAGCTGATTACGCAAAAGCAGGCAGCGGCGGAACTGCGGTTAAGCGAACGTCAGGTGGGGCGGATGTTGAAGCGGCTGATGGAGCAGGGCGATGGGGCGGTGATCCATGGCCTGCGAGGTCGGCCATCCAACCGAAAGCTGAGCGAAGAACTGCGGCAGAAAACAATGGCGATCGTGTCGCAGCTGGAGTGGCGGGATTTCGGGCCGACGGTAGCCAGCTACCATCTGGCGAAAGATCATCAGATCCGGATTGGGCGGGAAGCGCTGCGGCAGTTGATGATGGAAACGGGACGGTGGCGAGCCAAGCGGCAGAAGCTGGAACAGATTCATACCTGGCGGCCGCGCCGGAGTTGCCGTGGGGAGTTGGTGCAGTGGGACACCAGCGAACACGATTGGCTGGAAGGACGCGGCGACAAGCTGTATCTCATCGCCATGAGCGACGATGCGACGGGCGAGTTAACGGCGCGGTTTGCGCGACACGATTCGACGGAAGAGAACCTGCGCCTGCTGTGGTCGTATCTGGAGAAGAACGGGCGGCCGGTAGCCTTCTACACCGACAAAGCGAGCCTGTTTCAGACGACGCCAAAGGTGCGTCGAGACGAAAAGGCACTGCCGCGCCAGGAACGAGAGGCAATGGCTCCGACACAGATTGGACGTGCGTTGCAGGAGTTGCAGATCGTCTGGATCGCGGCGCATTCTCCGCAGGCCAAAGGGCGCATCGAACGGGTGTTTGGAACGGCGCAGGACCGGCTGGTGAAGGGTATGCGGCTGGCCAGAGTGAGCACGCTGGAGCAGGCCAATGGATACCTGGAGCAAGAGTTTCTGCCCTGGTGGAACCAGAATCTGACGGTAGTGGCTGCCAGCGCGGCCGACGCTCACCGGCCCTTGGATCGGGGGCACGATCTGGCTTCGGCATTAAGCCATGTCGAGACCAGGCAGATCGGCTCAGACTATACGATCCGCGTAGAAGGTCGGATGTATCAGATCGCCAGGAGTTGCTTGCAAGCAGGGATGCGGGGCGGAACGGTGCGGGTCGAGATACGACTGGATGGTTCGATGGCGGTGCGTTTCCGCGACCGCTGGGTGCAAGTGAGCGAGTGCGAGCTGAGGCCCAAGCGCGCCGCCGCGCCTTCAAAAAATCGGTCGGCCAGGCCGGCTGCACCCACTCCCAGAACCACGACGGCTCAGCGCACAGCAGCTTGGCGAGCCAGCAATCACGATCTGTTCAAGCCGGGACCAAGTGCATACGCGGCCGCCGCCGCAAACCGAACTCGTTTGCGCGACACCTTAGACTGAAAACAACTCAATTCGGAAAGCCGGGCAAAAGCAGCCCGGCATCTTCGCATTTACAGCGCAAAGGCCTCGGCTCTGCTAGCCCCT
>CBHCMH010000568.1:0-1716 GCA_965974445.1 uncultured Rhizorhapis sp. | reverse complement strand
CGCGGGGAGCCGCGTTCGCGGGGGATCAAGAAAGCGGCGGACGACAAGAGCTTCGGCGACTGCATCGACTGCGTGCAGTGCGTTCAGGTGTGCCCGACCGGCATCGACATTCGCGAAGGGCCGCAGATCGGCTGCATCACCTGCGCGCTGTGCATCGACGCCTGCGACAGGGTGATGGCGCAGATCGGCAGACCCAGGGGCCTTATCGACTATTGCACCGAGGATGACGCGAAGGTCGAGGCGGCGGGCGGTACGTCGCAACCAATCCTCAAGACGCTCTTCCGGCCGCGCACCATCGTCTATCTGGCCATCTGGTCGGGCATTGGTCTCGCCATGCTTTTCGCGCTGGGCGCGCGTACGCGGCTCGACCTCAGCGCGTTGCAGGACCGCAATCCGCTTTATGTGCGTCTGTCGGATGGCTCGATCCGCAACAATTATACGATCAAGATCCGCAACATGGAGGCGCGGCCGCGCGACATGGAGATCGGCGTGAAAGACCTGCCGGGCGCGCTGCTGTGGACCGAAGGCGAAAGCCGCGAGCAGGCAAGGCGTGCCGTACGGGTCGCGGTCCCCGCCGACAGCGTCGCCAAGAGCCGCGTCTATGTCGCCTTGCCGGCGGAGGGGCCGAGCCGGACAGACTTTCACTTCACCGTCCGCGCGCTTGACAGCGATGGCGGTGCCAGCAGCGATGAAGCCCATTTCGAACGCCCGGAGGGGAGCCAATGACCCAGAAATCCGCCACCCCATTTTCCGGCCGCCACATCGCCGCCATCATGATTGCCTTCTTCGGAACGGTGATCGCCGTCAACATGCTGATGGCGATGCTCGCCACGGGCACCTTTGGCGGAACGGTGGTCGATAACAGCTATGTCGCAAGCCAGAAGTTCAATGGCTGGCTGGGCGAGGCTCGGGCGCAGAAGACCCTTGGCTGGCAGGAGCAGATCGGCCTCAATGGCGATCGCAGGATCGACCTGATGCTCGCAAGCGAGCGGGGGCCGCTGCAAGGGGCAAGCGCTACGGCCACGGCGCGGCACCCGCTCGGCCGCGCCCCCGAGCGGACATTCGGCTTTACCGAAATCCGCCCCGGACAGTATCGCGCCGCAACGCCGCTGCCCGCCGGACGCTGGATCGTTCATTTCAACATCAAGGCGGACGGCCGTGAAATGCGCCTGATCGAGGACCTGCAATGAACGCGACCGCCGCGACGAAGGGCAGCGTCACCCCCTGTGTGCAAAGCCTGTTTGCCGTTCCCGGACTGCGCTGCGCCGGCTGCATTTCCAAGCTGGAGAGCGGCTTGCCGCAAATCGCGGGCATAGTGGCGGCGCGCGTGAACCTGACGGCGAAGCGGGTGCGGATCGATCATCTGCCGGACATGGATGTGCCCGCGCTCAAGGCCGCCTTTCGGTCGCTGGGGTTCGACGCTGAGCCCATCACGTCGATCATCGCGGCGGAACGTGGCGAAGAGAGCGGTGCGCTGCTGAAATCCATGGCCGTTGCCGGCTTTGCGGCGATGAACATCATGCTGCTTTCGGTGTCCGTCTGGTCTGGAGCCGAAGGATCGACGCGCGATCTGTTCCACTGGCTTTCCGCCTGCATCGCTTTGCCGGCGGTTGCTTATGCGGGTCGCCCTTTCTTTGCCTCCGCCCTTGCCGCATTGCGGCGGAAGCGGACCAATATGGATGTGCCGATTTCCATCGGCGTGCTGCTCGCTACGGG
>CBHCMH010000567.1:0-1734 GCA_965974445.1 uncultured Rhizorhapis sp. | reverse complement strand
GAAGCGGGGTCCCTGCCTCCGCAGGGACGACGACTGCAGGTCGCCCTCAACGCAGGCTGGTATGAGATGGGTGCGGCTCAATCAGCCGCATCCTGTACAGCGTTTCCTGCGCTCTCAAGGTCTTCGCCTGCGCCTTCTACCGTGTTGCACGCGCTGACGAGCAGCAGCGCGGGCAAAGCGAGCGCGGCCAATATTGCCTTGATCATGACTATCTCCTGAATTTGTCTGCATCGGAACATCCGTTCCCGTGCAGGTGACAGGGTTAAAACCCCAGGGCGGCGGGTTCGTTCCGGATGAGGATGCAACCGGCACCAGCTTCTGTTGTCAGGACACTGGTTTTCCGCAATTTTGGGGAACAGCCCGACAGCGTGGGACGTTCCTTTCCTGTCCGGTGGAACGGTGCATCCGTAACTTTGCTTATCGAATTTCCGTCTTGAACCGGTCAATCTGCAGCATGGCAGGAGAAAAGCCGTGAACCAGGTCGGGATGCGCGGAATGGCCGGGAAGCAGGCGTCGGCTGAGTTGGTTGCGGCCCTGCGTACCCATGCGGAGCCATTGCCTCCGCCAGAGCTGGCCGATGCCTTTGGCGCGTATTTCGACCGTTATGCCGATGCGCGCGTGGTCCTGCTGGGTGAGGCTACGCACGGCACCTCCGAATTCTATAGGGCGCGTGCGGCGATCACCCGGCGGTTGATCGAAAAGCACGGGTTCAACATCGTCGCCGTCGAAGCCGACTGGCCGGATGCCGCCCGGATCGACAATTATGTCCGGCACCACGCCGCCCGCCCCCGGCGCGGCGATCCCTTCATCCGCTTTCCAACCTGGATGTGGCGCAATGTCGAGGTGCTGGCCTTTGCCGATTGGCTGCGCGGGCATAATGAACCGCTGGCAGCTGATGCGCAGGCGTCCTTCCACGGACTGGACGTGTACAGCCTTGGCGAGTCCATTCATGCCGTGCTGTCCTATCTGGACCGGGCTGACCCAGCCGCCGGGGAAATTGCCAGAAAAAGATATGGCTGCCTGACGCCATGGCAGGACGATCCGGCTCTTTATGGCCGCGCTGTGATGGTGGAGGGGCGGGCCGACTGCGAGGATGGCGTGGTGGCGCAACTGAAAGACATGTTGCGCCAGCGGATCGCCGACCTCAGGCATGATGGCGAGGCCTGGTTCGACGCCATTCAGAATGCCCGCATCGTGCGCGCCGCCGAGCGCTATTACCGGATCATGTATCGCGGATCGGCCGAAAGCTGGAACCTGCGTGACCGGCACATGTTCGATACGCTGCAGGCGCTGATCCAGCATCGTGGCGACGGAGCCAAGGCGGTTGTCTGGGCGCATAATTCCCATGTCGGAAATGCCGATGCGACCGCCATGGGCTGGCAGGGGGAATTCAATATCGGCGAGCTATGCCGTACCGCCTATGGCGACGAAGCGGTGCTGATCGGCTTCGGCACGGATACGGGTCTGGTCGCTGCCGCCAGCAATTGGGGCGGCGACATGGAGATCAAGACCGTCCGACCGGCCCGGCCCGACAGCTATGAGCACGCCTTCCGCCGGACCGGCCTTGCCCGCACGCTCACCGACTGGCGCGGGGGCAGGGCGAGGGAACTGGCCGACATGCTCCGGACCCCGCTGCTGGAACGGGCGATCGGAGTCATCTACCGCCCGGAAAGCGAGTATTTGAGCCATTATTTCGAGGCGGTGCTTTCCGAACAGTTCGATGCCTGGGTCTGG
>CBHCMH010000566.1:0-1734 GCA_965974445.1 uncultured Rhizorhapis sp. | reverse complement strand
ACCTTTGCGGCGATGGCTTCCATCTCGACGACCCAGTTGGGGTTGGCGAGCGCCGATACCACAACCCACGTGGAGGTCGTCAGGTAGCCTTCGGGCAGGTACTTCTTCCGGTGCGGCGCAAGGAAGCGGATGCCGCTGGCGTCGGTCGAATAGACGTTGAGGTGGACGAGGTTTTCCGGCCCCATACCCGCATCCGCGAGAATGGCCAGGGTATTCTTCCAGACTTCCTCGTGCTGCTCCTCAAAGCTCTCGGGCAGCGTTCCGTCCGGCCGGATACCGGCCTGCCCGGCGATCGACAGAATCCGCGCCCCGGCGGGGATCTCGACCGAGTGACTGTAAGCCCCCACCGGCGGGGCGATCGTTGCGGGATTTCTCACTTTGAACATTTCATCAATCCTTTCGAAGCGTATGGGTTTTCGAATTTCGTGCCGGCGTCTAGGCGCCAGCCAGGGGGGTCAGGCGAAGCAAGAGCTTCTCGAAACCGCGCAGAATGGCGTTGTCGGCCCGCTTGGCGTCGACCAGTTCGATCGCGCCGACCTTGCCGACAAGGGCCGTGAGCATGGCGGTGATCTCCATCAGCGCCAGATTCATGCCCACGCAGCGGTGAGCCGAGTGCCCGAAACCGACATGGTCCGTGCTGTCGCGCTCGATCTGGAACTGTTCCGGATTCTCGAAGCGACGGGGATCGCGGTTGGCCGAGGCATAGATGACGAATATGCGCGAACCGGCCTTGATCGGGGCGCCGTCGATCTCCGTGTCCTCCGTCGCCACGCGCGAGAAGAACTGCACCGGGCTCTCGAGCCGGATGGCCTCGTGAATGGCGCGCGGAATAAGACTGGTGCGGGACCGCAGCAGCTCCCACTGGTCCGGGTTGTTTGCCAGCAGCCACAGCAGGTTCGACATCGCGAAGATCGTCGTGTCGAGCGATGGCATGAGATAGCCCTGCAGCATGCTGAGAAACTGCTCGTAGTCGATCTCGCCGCTCACCGATGCCTCGTGCAGCTGGGCGGACCAGCTGCCGGGCCGCAGCCTGCCAGGCAGGCTGGGGTCCGCGATGTAGCCCATCATCTCGCCGATCGTGGCCAGCGCCGGAGCCGTGCCGGGCATGATATCGGGGGCCATGCCATTGAAACTGGCGGCAGCCCAGGGAAGCATGCGGTCGGTGGCATCGTCAGGCATCCCGACCAACTCGGTAACTACCGAGAGCGGCAGGTGGCAGGAGATCTGGGACACCGCCTCTACCTCGCTACCGTTTGCCAGGATGCGCTCGACCTGCCGTGCGCTGAGCTGGGAGAGCATGTCGCGCATCGGAGCGAGCCGCGCCGGCGTCAACGGGCGGCCGAGGATCTCGCGCAGGCGGGTGTGCTCCGGCGGGTCGGTGCCGACGATCGACCCCGCCATCGCTGCATTCATCGCGGCATTTTGCACAACGCCTTGCGCCGACGAGAAGACCCGCTGATCGCCAAGGACCCGGCGCACGTCGGCGAAGCGACTGACCGCGTAGAGATCGAGCGTCCGCAGGTGCACGACAGGGCCCATCTCCCGCAGTTCTTCGTAGAACGCGTAGGGCTCTAGCCGCCGTTCAAGCTCGAACGGATTGACATCGGAAACCGGGAGGGAAGTCATCAAAGTCCCTTTCCTTGGATCAGGTCGGCATGCTGGGCGCAGATCATGTGTGGATGATCTTCTGGGCCGAGACGTCGGGCCTGCGGGTGGTGTCGCCCTCTCGCAGGT
>CBHCMH010000565.1:0-1738 GCA_965974445.1 uncultured Rhizorhapis sp. | reverse complement strand
GCTGCCGTCATTGCGGCGCCAGGGCGAGATCACATTGCCGAAATAGCTCGTCTCATTGGACGACCCCATGGCGAACTGGTCGAGATTGAGCTTGCCCAGCATCCCCGCCCCTGCCTCGAACAGATGGCGGGAGACGGTGGATTCATAGGTCGGCACGAACCCTTCCAGCATATGGCTGGCGGCAGTCGTCTGGACGCCCTGCGTGCAGAACAGATCCTTCATGCCGATGGGCACGCCCGACAGCGGCAGCAGCTTGTCCTCGCTGCGCGCCTTGTCGGCGGCATCGGCAGCGGCGAGCGCATGGTCCGGCGTTTCGACGATAAAGGCGTTGAGCGCCTTGGCGGCCGCCACATTGGCGTTGAACGCCTCAGCCACTTCACGCGCGGTGAACTCGCCCTGACGGAAGCCGTCGCGGATTTGGGCGACGGTAAGATCGGTCAAGTCGGCCATTATTCGATCACCTTCGGCACGGCGAAAAAGCCATGCTCGGCCTGGGGCGCATTGGCGAGCACCTTGTCCCGGACATTGCCGTCCGTCACCACATCCTCGCGCAGCCGCAGATTGTTGGGGTTGACGGCCGTCATCGGCTCTACGCCGGTGACGTCCACTTCCCCCAGTTGCTCGACGAAGCCGAGGATGTTGTTGAGTTCGGGCACCAGCGCATCGGCTTCGGCATCGCTGATCGCGAGGCGAGCGAGGCTGGCGATTTTCTTGACGGTTGCATGATCGACTGACATGGCCCGCCGCTAGCACCCGCGCGGGACGGCTTCAAGCGGCTTTGCTATTCGAATGCCTATTCGAATGGCTGCCCGGCGGGCTTGCCATCGATGAAAAGCTGGCGCCGCTCGACCGGCCGAATCTCCACCTTGCCCTGGCCGATGGCGGTCTTCACCGCTTCCCGCTCTGCCGCGCTCGGATAACCCTCCTTCACCGCGTCAGGCGTCCAGACCATGGCCGGACCGCCGCCCTGGCGCTCCTCCCATTTCCCGTCTCGCGCATAAACCGGCCGGATCGTTGGATCGCACGTGTCGCAGGGGGTAGCGATCAGCACAGCGCTGTCCTCTCCCGGCCGGTACAGCAACACGCAGGATTGCGACGATCCGCACATATCACTGTGAGCAAGCCGGTCGCGCAGCGCCTGCGGCACGGGAACGGGGACGGGCAATATGGTCAGCCGCCGGTCCAGCGTCTCGGCCGCGATCTGGCGGTTGGTCAGTTCCGAGGCGTCCCAGCGATATTTGGCCTGCTGAATCTCCTTCGCCCGCTTCCTGATCTCTGCATTCGCGCTGCTTTGCGCCAGCTCACGGACCGCCCGCTTGCCTGCCGGACCGAAATCGAACCACAGCGCAGCCCAGTCAAAGCGTTCCGGCGGCGTGCGGCCATCCTGCAACCGGGCGATCTGGTCACGGGTCGAAAGCGCGCCGAAGCTGAGCAGCGGCGTGGAAAGCAGAAACGCCACGCCACACAGGCCAAAGGCGAGCATCAAATTGGCCCGGCGCAGCGGCACGGCCCAGCCCGCTCGCCCACGCAGCAGCGAAACCACATAAGCGATACCGTAAGCCGTAGCGATAGCGGTAAAAACCACCGCCCAGAGCCGATCCGGCGTCAACCCATATTGCCCGATCCGCAGGCCCGTCGAAACGGCCGCGATTACCGCCAGCGGCAGGATCGTCACCCCCAGCGCCATCGCGCCCCAACGCAGGGCGGGCAGCTTCGCCTCATCCTCCGGCGAATCGCC
>CBHCMH010000564.1:0-1748 GCA_965974445.1 uncultured Rhizorhapis sp. | reverse complement strand
CTTCGATATATTGCCGGCCGACCCAGGCCAGCTGCTGGTCGTCCAGTGTTTTCAACATGTCGGCGTAGTCATCGGGGTTGTCCGCCCTGTGCCGAGCCATTTCGGCAAGCTTGGGGACGATTTGCAGTTCGCCAGCACCCTCGATCAGGGAATGGCAACCTAGTACCCGCTCGACCAGGGTCGTGCCTGACCTGGGTAGTCCGACAATGAAAATTGGGGAGTTATCGGACCAGCCCGAAGATTTGCGCCGCTCGTAGAAATCAGGGGTGAAATGGTTGACGACGGATTCGATGCCCGCGCTGACTCGATCGGGATCGTGCGGTTGGCGAGCGAGGCAGATTTTCTTGCCCTCAACAAAATGTTCGAAAGCCTCTGGGTGATTGCCATCGCGATCCGCGACGAGCCCAAGTGCCAGGTGAAGCGATGCTTCTTCCGCCGTGCCGGCCCGATTTGTCAGGGCCTGTTCGATCGTGGCCACATCCTGACCATCAAGAGTGCTCGCGAAATAATTGGCCAGACTCCACCACGCAGATCCATTGTATGGATCGATGGCGAGCGTCCTCCTGTAAGCGCCAATCGCATCCTCGCGGCGCCCCATGGCGCGGCAATGTTGGCCGAAATACATCCACCATTCGGCCCGCTGGTCGTCCAAGGTTAGCAGCCGTTGGTAAAGCGATGCGGCGTGATCGATATCGCCGGCCGCAGCTCGCAATTGCGCCAGGAAGGTCAGCGCCGGCACATTAGTGGGCTTCCGCGCCACGACGTCGTCGAGCACTGCGATTGCGTCATGCAACCGCACTTGCTTGACCAAGTTCGTCGCGAGAAGCATCGAGGCGCGGAGGAATGTCGGCGCTCGGCCGAGGACCAAACGGGCAAGCTGCTCTGATCGTTCCAGATCCCATAATGCCAGCGAAGCTTCGGCGACGATGGTCATCGCCAACAGGTCGTCCGGATGAGTGCTGAGGAATTCTTCTCCTATTGCCCGAGCGTCCAGTGCTTGCCCGTCGGCCAAGAGACCGGAAGCCTGTTTGATCTGGAGCTCTTCGAGGCTCGCCTCAATAGCGCCGAGCTCGGCACCTTCCGCGTCGGTCTTGAGGCCGAGCTTTCGACAGGCGGCGGCTGCAAGCCGGAAAACGCGTGCGTCCTTCTTGGTGCGCACCAGCGTCTCGGCTTGCCTGAGTGCCGCGGTAGGATCGCGGTCCAGCAGCCGTTGGCCGTTAGCGAGGGCTTCTTCGAAACTCCCGGAACGAACATACACGGGGGAGGGTTGGTCGGTCATGGCCGCTTCTTAGCGGAATTGGTTCAGGTCACAACGGCGACCTCGCCTTCTTGTTTGCGTTTCGCCCGGTCCCTCGCTAACGGCGGCCACGCCCGACCAGGCATATCAGCCAACCCGGAGATTATTGAAGTGGCCACCGCCGAAACCCTGACCCGCGACTATATCGTCCAGAACATTGCGCTCGCCGATTTCGGCCGCAAGGAAATCGAGATCGCCGAGACCGAGATGCCGGGCCTGATGGCGCTCCGCAAGGAATATGGAGCGTCGAAGCCGCTAAAGGGCGCGCGGATCACCGGTTCGCTGCACATGACCATCCAGACCGCGGTGCTGATCGAGACACTGACAGCCTTGGGTGCAGATGTCCGCTGGGCCTCGTGCAACATCTTTTCGACCCAGGACCATGCCGCAGCGGCGATCGCCGCCTCGGGCGTGCCGGTGTTCGCGGTCAAGGGCGAGACGCTCGAGGAGT
>CBHCMH010000563.1:0-1749 GCA_965974445.1 uncultured Rhizorhapis sp. | reverse complement strand
CATCGCGCGGGGCGGCGCCGCGAGTTTTGTCACCGTTCGCCCGCCCCATCTCGACGCGTCATGGTTGGGTCGCAAGCTCGATGCCGAGGCGCTTCGCGAGCTGCAGCAGCGCGGCGTCGATCCCTGCGGCGAGCTCGGCGAATATCACACGGTCGTCACCAACTGTCCGGCGTTCTCGTCGCCGCTGGTGTTGCAGGGTGGTTCGCAGGTCAGCAGCAACGGCTGCCTGGCGATCGACTTCAAATGTTGATTTGGGGTCAGGCCTCGGTTTTCAACATTCTGTTGATTAGGGGACAGGCCCCGTTTTTCAACATTTGTCAGAATTGACCTGACCAAGCCGTCGATCATTTCTTGCGATGTCGATCGAGCGACGTCATCGCAGTTTCCGCAATACGTCACGCCACTCACACAACGAATCCACGGAATTGCGCCTGGATCTTCATGGCATTCAGGTTGATCTCATACTGGTCATGCCAAGACCACCACGATTAAACCTTCCGGACGGGATCTATCACGTCATGACCAGAGGGAATCGCAAGGCGGCGATCTTCGAAGACGATTACGACCGCGAGCGATTCATCGACATTGCAGCCGAAGCCGCGGCGCGCCACAGGGTCCGCGTCTTCGTGGAATCCCGACTAGGCAATCACTACCACCAGGTCGTGCAAACGCCTCGCGCAAATCTGCCGGAGTACATGGCGTATCTCAATGGCGTCTTCACGCAGTTCTCCAATCACCGGCATCAGCGAATTGGCCACGTTTTTAACGAGCGATACAAGCCCATCCTGATCGGCGACAGCTTTTACTTGAGGATCGCCGCTGGATATGTTCTGACCAATCCGGTAAAGCACGGATTCGTCGAGCAACCGTGTGATTGGAAATGGAGCAGCTACCGAGCGACCGCGGGTTTGGAAACGGCGCCCGGCTACCTCTATCTGGATTGGCTGATTGAAGCCTTTCCGTCTGCCAGCCTCGAAGATGCTCAGGCGCGCTTGTGCCGTTACCTCCAGGCGCCGACCATCGCTGACGCCGAAGAATGGATTGACCGGCCAATCGTCGGCTCGTCGCAATTTGAACGGGAGCTGCGCCAGCACATCGGCGCCACCCTATTCATGGTGTCACTGCCGCGGTCGTATCGCGCGATCAATCGGCCGCCGCTCAGCGACATGTTCCAAGCGCCGGTGCCGAAAGCGGAACGCAATAGGCAAATGCTGCGGGCACATGTCGTCCATGCTTATCGCCTGTCTGAGATTGCCCGCGCGCTCTACATGCATCCAGCGAGCGTCAGCCGCATCGTTTCAGCGCTGCGTCGAAAGGCCCGCAAGCTGTGAAAAAAGGTTGAATAACGGGGTCTGACCCCAAATCACCTGAATGTTGAAAACCGGGGCCTGACCCCAAATCAACAAGATGTTGAAAAACGGGGCCTGACCCCAAATCAACATTTCTCCAATTGCGGCGGCGGCGCCGCTCTCAGCGTCATGCGCTGCCCCGTGGTCGGATGCGAAAACTGCAGCCGCTCGGCATGCAGCAGATAGCCGCCATCGCCGGGCAGCCCGGGACGCGTCTTCAGTCCGCCGCCGGCCTCGTATAACGGGTCGCCGATCAGCGGGTGGCCGGCGTAGGCAAGATGGATGCGCACCTGGTGCGGCCGGCCGGTCGTGATGTCGATACTGAACAATGTGCGATCGCGCCCGCGCTCGAGCACGAGGGCGACGCTGTGCGACGCCTTGCCGCCTTCCGTCGCGGCCT
>CBHCMH010000562.1:0-1754 GCA_965974445.1 uncultured Rhizorhapis sp. | reverse complement strand
GGCCGGATTTTCCACCGCATCGCCGTGTCGGGTTTTGACAGCCTGAACGATGCGACGCGGCTCTGCTCCAGCCTGAAAGCCAAAGGCTCGCAATGCTTTGTCCGCCGGGTCGATGGCGCGGCGGCGTCCCGCTGGGTTTCGCGCGAAAAGGGGAAACCCGCCACACGCGGGACGTGATTGCGATCCGCTTTGGGGGGGGGGAAATCGGGAACGTTCGTGTCGGTTCTAAACGATCGCGTCCACCAGCAGCTTCAGCCCCAGTCCCACCAGCAGCACATTGATCAGCGTGTAAAAAGTCCGCCCGCGCATCCGCCGCACCACCCATACGCCGCCAAGGGTGGTAGCGACCGCCACCGGCACTAGCCACGCCGATGCGACAAGATTGGCGGACGAAAACTGTCCGAGCGCCACATAGGCGGGCACCTTCGCCCAGTTGATCATTGCGAACAGCACGGCGGTCGTTCCGGCAAATTCGGCATGCGGCAGTTTCTTGGGTGTCACCCACATCTGGAACGGCGGTCCGCCGGCGTGGGCGATCTGGCTGGTAAAGCCGGACGCGGCGCCAAAAAGCGTTCCGACCCAGTCGGGAGAGTTCACCGCCGCCGCCACGCGCCCGCCCCGCTCGATCCAGAGCCTCCACAGGCCGAAAAGAATGGAAATAAGGCCGATGGCACCCATGACTGCCTCTACGGCGACAAATTCCGCCAGGGCCCAGCCCGCGACGATGCCGACAAGGCTTCCTGGCAGCATCACAGCGACGATCCGCCGGTTCCAGCTATGCCGGAAGGCCCAGACGCTGATGACGTCCTGAACGATCAGGATCGGCAACAAGATGGCGGCCGCCTGCACCGGCGATATCGCCAGCGCCAGGATCGGCGTTGCAAGCGTGCCTGCGCCGGACAGGCCGCCCTTGGCAAGGCCAAGGACGCTGGTCGCGATCAGGGCCGCGATGATGACCGTAGGCGTGTATTCCATTTACCCCCCGCCCCGAGCGAAGCCTGTCTCAAGCCTGGCGAGATGGTCGGGCCACGCTGCCGGATTACCCGTCCCGCCGCCCCAGCAGCCGCAGCCGCAATGCATTGAGCTTGATGAAACCTGCC
This sequence comes from uncultured Rhizorhapis sp., assembly GCA_965974445.1. Classification (GTDB taxonomy): domain Bacteria; phylum Pseudomonadota; class Alphaproteobacteria; order Sphingomonadales; family Sphingomonadaceae; genus Rhizorhapis. Next base: position 654 of record CBHCMH010000562.1, on the reverse strand, counting down.
GCATCCCGCTGGTCATAAGCACCCGCATCATCCTCGAAGGTCACGACCTTCTCGGAATAGAGCGAATGGGGCGACTTGCGGCCGACCACATAGACGCCGCCCTTGTAGAGCTTCAGGCGGACGGTGCCCGTCACCTTTTCCTGGCTGAAATCAATGGCGGCCTGCAGCATCTCCCGCTCAGGCGAGAACCAGAAGCCGTTGTAGATCAGCTCGGCATAGCGCGGAGCCAGCTCGTCCTTCAGATGCGCCGCCCCCCGGTCAAGCGTGATCTGCTCGATGCCGCGATGCGCGAGATGATAGATTGTGCCGCCCGGCGTTTCGTACATGCCGCGTGACTTCATGCCCACGAAGCGGTTCTCCACCAGATCGAGCCGGCCGATGCCATGCTTGCGGCCATATTCGTTCAGCGTTTCCAGCAGGGTCGCCGGGCTCATCCCCATGCCATTGATGGCCACGCCGTCGCCGCGCTCAAAGTCGATGGTGATAAATTCGGGCTGGTCGGGCGCGTCCTCCGGGTTGACGGTGCGCGAATAGACATAGTCCGGCACCTCCTCCCACGGATCCTCCAGCACTTTTCCTTCGGACGAGGTGTGGAGCATGTTGGCGTCGGTGGAGAAGGGGCTTTCGCCGCGCTTGTCCTTGGGCACCGGAATC
>CBHCMH010000561.1:0-1755 GCA_965974445.1 uncultured Rhizorhapis sp. | reverse complement strand
CGTTTCAATGCCAAATAGCCGAATCACACTTCCCCACATAGATGCGCACATGGAGCGGCAGACTGCGCCTAGATGATCTGGTTGACGAGCTGTTCTTCCGTCTGCCGGCCTCGCCGAAAAGACGAGACGCCGACGACTTGTTCCGGATGATGATCGAGCAGTTTCAACCATTCTTCCGCTGCATCATCAGGCGGTAACACTTCCCCTTCTCGAAATTCCTCCGTGACTGCATCAAACAGATCCTGAGACAGGAGCCCGGCTGGCTGCCCGGATTGAATCGTGCGGTCGATGGCCTTTTCCTTGGCCCGCTGAACGATTGACGCCAAAATGGCGCCGCTGACCAGGTCCCCTCGGTAGAGCACTTTCTGCTGGCCGTTTCGGAGCCGGACGGACAGCAATCGATTCTCATCACTTCTTTTGAAGATCCGTTCAAGCACATCGCCGGCGAGCGAAGCCATCGCTCTTCCCCGTTCGCCGCCGCGCTCCGCAAGCAACGCAGGATCGAGTGGCAGATCGTGGTGCAGGTACACCTTCAAGATCTGAGCGGAGGCTTCTCGATTGGGCCGCGCGACTTTGATCTTGCGATCGATCCGGCCCGGCCGCAGCACGGCTGGGTCAATCAAATCCGGCCGGTTCGAGGCCAGAATAATGACGACATCACGGAGGGACTCGATGCCGTCCATTTCGCTGCAAAACATCGGCACCAAGGTATTGGAGATGTTGAACGACCGCATGGCCCGCCTCGTCCCAAGGATGGACTCGGCTTCGTCGATAAAGATGAATGGGAGTGCCCCCTCGAGGCGCTTGGCTCTCGCCTGCACGAACAGATCGCGCACCATGCGCTCCGATTCGCCAAGCCACATGTTGAGAATCTCGGGGCCCTTTACATGAAGGAACGCCCCGCCGGTGATCGGAGCGCGCGCGTCGCCCGTCCCGTGAATGTCCGGAGCAGACTCGCTGACCAGCTTGGACAGGCTCGCAGCAGCCGCCTGGCCGATGAGGGTTTTGCCGCACCCGGGCGGGCCGTAAAGGAGAAATCCTTTGGGTTGGGAGAACTTGAACTGTTCGAAGGTGGAGGCATGCAGCAACGGATACTCGATCGCCTTTCGAATCGCCGCGATCGCTTCCTGCTGTCCGCCGATTTGGTCCCACGTGACGTTCGGCGCCTCGTCGAGCACATGTTTGGCGGCCTTGCGGTCCGCCAGCTTCTCGATGGCGATGCGAAGACTGCTGTCGATCCGGACTTCGTCGCCCGCCTTCAACTCCACACCGGCCAAATCGCTCGATCGCTGCAAGATCAGCGATTGCCGTCCCATCTCTTGTTCAAAGCGCAGCCGGCCGTCGGCCATCGCCTCCGTCAGTTTCAAGATCGGGCCGTTCCGGTCGTAGCCGAGTGTTTTGATCACCGCATAGGCTTCGTTCACAAGAATCTGTGTCCCGATTTTGAGATCGCCGCTGGCGACCCGCGGATCTACATTCGCATAATATTCGGCGCCTCCCACCAGGATATGGGCGAGGTCTTCGCCGGGCAAACCCAGCAGCATGCCTATCCGGTTGGCGGGTGCCGTAAGCTTGGCGACTACTTCGCTGACTTTTTTGAACTCCGCTTCCCGCTGCTGGTTGCCTGCTTGGGAGAGCATCACGGCATGACGCAACTTATACAGTAGCTTCTGCCGGGGATCTGACTCGGGGAACAGCGCGAGACACTGTTCAATGAGCTCGAGGGGATCAGAACCGGTCTTTGTGCCCGGATCC
>CBHCMH010000560.1:0-1756 GCA_965974445.1 uncultured Rhizorhapis sp. | reverse complement strand
CTCCCGGCTCGGTTTCGCCTCACCACCCTCTCCCCTGAAGGGGAGAGGGCAGCAATAACCCGGAATCACTCATTCTTGACTCAACCCGGCATAAGTTCGTGCTCCTGCTTCCGCCGGAAACACGGCAATCCGGTCCTATTTGGCCGAAGCGCCCGCGTCCCCGTCCTCGGCGAAGAAAGCCCGCATTTCCCCCAGCATGGTGTCCCACCAGGCCATTATATCGGCGAAATTCGCCTGATTGATCCCTCCGATCGTGGCCACATCGTAGCTGACGGCCAGCACGCCGTTATCCTGCACCGACATGTGGATGAAGCGCTTGTTCTTGTTCCAGCGGTTCGCCAGCTCCAGCGTGTTCTTTCCGTCATCGGAAAAACCGATGTAAAATTCCAGTGAATCGCAGGCCTTGTTTGCCTTGCAACCGTAAAAATGCACGGAATAATCATAGCCATTGGCGCCGCTTTTTATGACCGGATCGCCATTATTATCGGTTTCCAGCTTGGCGCGATAGCCGGCGAGCATGATGCCTTTGGCCACGCTCTCCGGATCGCTCGCGCAGACCATATCCTTTCCGCAAGGCTGATCGTCCGCCGCCATCGCCTCCCCCGGCAACAACGCGCAAGCCAATAGCCCAACCAGCATGACGAACAGACGCATGATTTTCCCCCCAGATTCTTCGTGTCCTCAGTCGCTTACGCGACGCCCCTTGTCAATATGTTCCTGTTATGTTCTATTCTATCTATGACCAAGGTCAGTGGACGAGGAGCGACTCGCAATGCGGTCAGCGCGCGGTTTGGTTTGGTCGATCGCTGCGACGATGGCGACTGGCTGGATGCGCGCGAGGATATTGACGGCCCGGTCGCTCGACTGCGCACGACGGTCACGGTCGAACATCCTAAAACCATCCTTGCCCGTAACAGCTCGCCAGACATTGTTTTCGACCGCTCGATCAATGCCTATCGCGGCTGCGAGCATGGCTGCATCTATTGTTTTGCGCGGCCGACCCATGCCTATCACGACCTTTCCCCCGGTCTGGATTTCGAAAGCAGGTTGTTTGCCAAGCCCGACGCGCCCAGATTGCTGGTCGCCGCGCTGTCGAAGCGCGGCTATCGGCCCGCGCCGATCGCCATGGGCACGAACACGGACCCTTATCAGCCCATCGAACAGGATTGGCGCATCACGCGGGATTGCATCGAAATCTTGCGGGATTGCCGCCATCCGTTGATCATCACCACCAAGTCCGACCGCGTCTTGAGAGACCTGGACCTGCTGAGCGACATGGCCCGCGACGGACTCGTCGCCGTGGGTATTTCAGTCACGTCGCTGGACCCGCAGATCGCACGAACGCTCGAACCGCGCGCGCCGCGTCCGGACAAGAGGCTGGAGGCGATCCGGCGACTGGCGGAGGCCGGCATTCCCGCGCATGTCAATGTCGCCCCAGTCATTCCGGCCATTACCGATCATGAAATGGAGGCCATATTGAAGGCTGCGGCGGAGGCGGGCGCACGGAGCGCGTCCTTCATTCCCGTGCGCCTTCCCCATGAAGTCGCCCCGCTTTTCCGCGCCTGGCTCGACGCGCACTTTCCCGACCGCGCGTCCAAGGTCATGTCGATAATCAATGAGTTGCGCGGCGGCCGTGACAATGATCCTGAATTCGGGTCGCGCATGCGGGGTCAGGGCGTCTGGGCGGAATTGCTGCGAACCCGATTCAGGAAGGGGTGCGCGCGCCATGGATTGAACATGGGCGAACGGATCGCCT
>CBHCMH010000559.1:0-1759 GCA_965974445.1 uncultured Rhizorhapis sp. | reverse complement strand
CAGAGGCGCAGGCCAGTCTTGCCGGCATCAAGGGCCATCTGGGGGCGCTCAGGACTCTGGGGCAGCGGATCAACCTGCTTACCCAGACACGCGGCGGAGCGCGGCGTCCGGAGGAAAGCGGCGATCCTGGCAATAGGATCCAATCCATCGGCGCCGATATGCGCAACGCATTCGTCGGGCTGGAGCGAGCCCTCATGACGGGGACGGATCAGCTTGGGCGCGATCTCAGGCAGCTTTGTGTTGCGGCTGAACGCTTGCAGCTGGTGCCCGCCGAGGCGATGTTCAATCCTCTCGAACGGGTGGCGCGCGATGCTGCGCAATCGCTTGGAAAGCAAGTCGAGTTTGTGGGGCTTGGCGGCGATTTGCGGCTGGATGCGCAGTTGTTGGCCATTGCCCAGAATGCCCTTGTGCAGATGGTGCGCAATGCCGTGGCGCACGGGATTGAAGGCGGCGATGAGCGGCTGGCCGCGGGGAAATCGGCGATGGGAAAATTGACGGTGAAAGTGAGGCGGCGCGGCCGTCAAATCGCCTTCACCTGTGCGGACGATGGCAAGGGCATCGAAGTGACCGCCGTTCGCCGCGCGGCTGAAGCCAAGGGCCTCATGGATAGCCGGAAGCGGGATCTGGATACCGAGGACGTACTTGGCCTGCTGCTGTGCGGCGGGATCAGCACGGCCGGAGTGGTGACGGCGGTGTCCGGGCGCGGGATCGGGCTCGATATCGTCCGGGAGGCGGCCGCGTTGCTGGGCGGCGAAGTCAAGGTCCGCACAAATGCCGGCAAGGGCACGGCGATGGAATTGCTCGTTCCCATGACCACGGCCTCGCTTCCGGCGCTGCAGGTCGAGGCAGCGGGACAGACAGTGACGATCCCGCTGGACGCCATAAAGCGCATTACACGGATAGCCCCGGACGACATTGCCGGCACCGCCGAAGGGAAAACGGCATTTTGCGACGGCCAGGCAGTGCCTCTCGCCTCGCTGTCGGCAATCTTGGACAGCCGCGCGGGCACGCAGGCCCACAGCCGGGCTTAGCCGGGGGTATTCATCGAGAGCAGGGACAGCCTGGAGGCGATCACGGGCGACAGGCTGTGCGGCGTCGTGAACGCGGTTGTCAAACCCCTTCCGCCGTTCACGCCAGGGCTGAAGCTGGTCGCGGGCTCAACGCTTGATGCGTGGGGCAATCCCCAGATAATGCTCTATCCCGACGCGCTTGTGGCTGCCGCGCGGGGAGTCCACGAGACCGCGGACGGGACGCAGCCTGTGCCGTCGGTGCTTGTGGTGGACGATTCCCTTACGACCCGGATGCTCGAACAGAGCATATTGGAGACAGCGGGATACGCTGTTCAGACCGCGCAATCTGGCGAAGAGGCACTGAAGAAAGCGCGCAAGAGCCGCTTCGGACTGTTGCTCGTTGACGTGGAAATGCCGGGGATGGACGGCTTCACCTTTATCGAGCGTGTCCGCGCGGATGCTCGCTTGTGCGACATTCCGGCCATATTGGTGACCTCGCGGGCATCCCCTGAAGATCGCAGGCGCGGAGAGGAAGTGGGCGCGCAGGGCTATATTGTCAAAAGCGAATTCGATCAGGCCGCCTTTCTTGCCAGCGTCAGGCAAATGGCGGTCACGCCATGACGAAGCTCCGCGTCCTGGTCGTTGAGGATTCACTCACCGTGCGCAAGCGGCTCTGCGCCATTCTCACGTCTGTCCCCGGTATCGAAGTCGCCGGGGAGGCTGAGGATGGCAAGCAGGCGATCGGGTTG
>CBHCMH010000558.1:0-1761 GCA_965974445.1 uncultured Rhizorhapis sp. | reverse complement strand
TCACCGCGTCGGAAATGGCGCGGCGCGGCTGCGTGGTACGGCAGGATGGTTCGCGCCGTTCGTTGTTCGAATGGGCGCGCTTTCCAGAAGTTGGGCCGGCGCAACTTTTCGCGATGGTACCCGGCCTTGCGGACCTGGCCCCCGACTTGCGCGACGAGATATTGGAGGATGCGCATTACGCGCCCTATCTCGACCGGCAGGAAGCGGAGATCAGGGAATTGCGCGCCAACGAAGCGGTCAGCATTCCGCCCGCCTTCGACTATCGGATGGTCGCGGGCCTGTCGCTTGAAATGGTGGAGCGGCTGGAGGCCTCCCGGCCGGAGACGCTGGCCGCCGCAGGCCGCATCCGTGGCATCACCCCGGCCGCGCTCGCTGCCATCCTCGTTCATGCCCGGCGGAAGGCCGCGTGACGGAGGACGAGGCCAGGGCCTGGCTTAGCGACCGCTTCGATGTTTCACGTGAAACATGGGAGCGGCTTGAATCCTATGTCGCTTCCCTGTTGGAGGAAATGCAGCATCAAAACCTGATCGCCGCCTCCACCCGCGATCATGTCTGGGCGCGCCATATCGTCGATAGCGCGCAGCTCCTCCTCCTCCACGCCCCGCCGGTCGATGAGGGCGTCATCTGGCTCGATCTTGGCTCGGGCGCGGGACTTCCCGGCATCGTCATTGCTATCCTCTCCGATTGGCAGACCGGGTTGGTCGAATCCCGAAAAGGCCGCATCGGCTTTCTATGCGCGATGATAGAGAAGTTATCGCTGGCGAACGCAAGGGTGCATGGCTGCCGTCTGGAATCGCTGGACATGGCTGTCCCGGTTTCGGTCATCAGCGCCCGCGCCTTCGCTCCATTGGACCGATTGTTTGAAAAAGCCGTCAGATTTTCCGGTGGGGAAACGATTTGGCTTTTGCCCAAGGGCAAAAATTGCCAGAATGAATTGCAGCAGGTGCGCCTCAATTGGCAAGGGGTGTTCCACGTGGAACAAAGCGTCACTGACCCGGAAAGCGCAATTCTGGTGGCCCGGTCAGTCCGGAAAAGGGGCAAGAGATGATTCGCTTGGCAGTTGCGAACCAGAAGGGTGGCGTTGGCAAAACGACGACGGCGATCAACCTCGCAACGGCGCTGGCGGCGTCGGGATGGAAAACCCTGCTCATCGACCTTGACCCGCAAGGCAATGCCTCTACCGGGCTCGGAATCGGCCAGGCGGAACGGAGCTGGTCCAGCTATCATCTGCTCACCGGGGAATGCAGTCTGGAGGAAACGATCATTGCCTCGCGCGTGCCATTGCTGGACGTGGTGGCATCGACGCAGGATCTCTCTGGTGCGGAGATCGAGCTCATTGACTTCGAAGACCGCGCGCACCGTCTGGACAAGGCGTTGGCGGAGGCGCCCGCCGGGCGTTGGGATATCTGCCTGATCGACTGCCCGCCGTCGCTCGGTCTGCTGACCGTGAACGCAATGGTTGCTGCCAATTCGTTGCTCGTCCCGCTTCAATGCGAGTTCTTCGCGCTGGAGGGCCTCAGCCAGTTGCTGCAAACGGTCGAGCGAATTCGCGGTCGTTTCAATCGCGGTCTGTCGATCATGGGCGTGGCGCTCACCATGTATGACCGGCGCAACCGGCTGACCGAACAGGTGTCGGACGATGTCCGTGCGTGCCTGGGCAATGTCGTCTTCGACACCGTCATCCCCCGCAATGTCCGGCTTTCCGAAGCGCCCAGCCACGGCATGCCCGCGCTTCTGTATGATTATCGTTGCTCTGGATCG
>CBHCMH010000557.1:0-1763 GCA_965974445.1 uncultured Rhizorhapis sp. | reverse complement strand
GGACGTTGCGGAAGGTCAGCACCACGTCTGTGCTTCCCGCCGCGATCGACGTCGGTTGCCCGGCGTTGAACGTCGCCACCTGGACCTTTCCATAGACGGGATCGCTGGCGACCTTGGCGCGGATCCGCTCGTCATATCGGCCCGAGGGAGGGACGACCTGGAGCGTCCCGCCCGAGGCGAGATAGGGCGCGAGGACTTCGGTGTACCAGCCGCCGCCGGGCCACATTTCCACCACGCTATGGCCAGGCTGGACGCCGAAGAAGCTCAGCGTTTCCGCGGGATGACGATATTTGTCGCGGGCGACGTTGGCAGGCGTGCGGGTCGGGGCGGCGAGGGCGGCGTCGAGCGGCGATTGCTGCTCGACGGCGGCTTGCTGCGCCGCGGCCGGCTGAGCCGCGAGCAGGGGTGAAACGGCGAGCAGCAGGGGTGCGGCAAAGCGGCGGATCATGGAGTCACTCCCTAGATGGCGATGCGGCCCGGTAATGGCCGTGCCGGGTGTCGGGGGCAAGACAGGCATTTGCCCATAAGGTCACTAGAGTCTCAAGGTCGGGCGTCATTTCGTGCGACCTTTGTGACCTTTTGGACAAACGAAAGTTCACGAAGTTCACGCTCATGAGCGCGCGGGCGCGGGCAGGCCGGTACGGCTGCCGGCGGGCGGAAGATTGGGAATAGGGATTGGCGCTCACCGCCGAGCCTATGACGATTTCATGCAATGTAGGAAAGGCGTTTATCAGCGGCCGGAATGTGATGCACTGTCACCGCAATTCGCGTAATTCTGCTGTCACCGTAATTCTGTCACAATAATTCGTAATTTGGATGGAGCGGTGGGACGCACATGACCGGTCATCCGAGAATGGAAGCAAGTGTGTCCTTTGTGAGCCGGCCGTCGGCATCCGCGTCGCCAATGACCTGCTGGACATCCGTATCGTTTAGAAGTGCGCGAATATGATCGGGGAAATTACTTGGGCTTAGGCTGCCGTTGGCGATGTCCGTCCAATTGACCAACAAAAAATCCGCGAGAATCGGCCAGCGAAGTTCGATGATCGTCCAGCGCGCCAGTGTTTCTACGGGCACCCTGCGCTCTTCAAGATAAGCGATCGACCGGTTGAGGCCGTAGGCGTTCACAAGGCGCTTCATGGAGCGAGGGTTTCGCTCTAGCAGGTAGGCGAGTGGTTCGAGACGGTGCTCCGCCGCCTCCGTCGCCTCTCGACTGGTCACATGTAATGCAGCCTTTCCACGCATTGTTTCCCGTTCGAGGCTTCCCTCCTTCGTCTCGTCGATGAGCGCCTGGACCTCTTCGTGCTCCCTTGCCCCCTTCAACAGCGCATCAGCCTCAGCTTCGAGGCGAGCGACGCTTTCCTCGATCGACTTGGGGTCGTTCATTCCAAGCAGCTGCTTCCAGAATCCTGACTGGCGCGTTCCCGAGAGACGAGGGATGGGCGTCGAAAGCTGGAAAACCTTATCGAGGAACAAATAACCTAGCGGCCGCCCGGGAACGCCGATGTTATCGCAAAAGTCGGCGTAGCGTTTTTGAAAGCTGGAAGTGAGCCATTTCCGGTCCCCAGCCACGACGTAAACGACCGGCGCAGTTCGCAATAGGGTCTGGATGCCTTCGAGCAGCTCGATCACATAGGCGCTTTCGCATCGGTCGATGTCATCGATGAAAATCGCAACCGGGCGGCGAATTGCGATAATGAGCCGGTCGAACAGCTTCACGATCGGCCTGAATGGCTCGGCGCTGGATTGGATATAGGCCTCGGCTG
>CBHCMH010000556.1:0-1763 GCA_965974445.1 uncultured Rhizorhapis sp. | reverse complement strand
AAATATCCGGCCGAGCCTCTGATCCTTCGACGTGTCGATGATCTCCGGCTCCCCGATGGCGGCCAGCAGCCGCTCCGGGGCGCTTGCGTACATCATCGGGTCCGCGCGGCATCCCCGGAGATATTCCTCAAGGGACATCTCCGCCTGACGCCGCGCCTCATAGCTGCGGGTATATTCCGAAAAGAGATCGTTAATCGCCAATGTCATCTCCTGCGATCTGACGGGCCTATCCACAATATAGGGTAGAGAAGCGTCGCAGGCCAGTACGAGTTTTCCACAAGTGAGAGAATTCTGAGGGATAGGGTTCAGCCAGCGTTCATGCGGCTACGGCGCGATCATCATTTTTCCGTCGGGGTTTTGCATCCCGACTTCACTGCGCCTAAAGCGGCCGCATGGCGATTGGCGAGGAACATCGACGGCAATTGGAAGCTCTGGCGGAACGCGGGCGTCATAGGCGGTTGATCGCGCGGGAGGGACGGGATTTCGCCTCCAACGACTATCTGGGCCTTAGCCGCGATCCTTTCATTGCCCAAGCCGTCGCTGATGCGATTGCAAAGGGCGTGCCCGTCGGTTCCGGCGGCTCCCGCCTGCTCCGGGGCAATGCGCCCGAACATGAAGCGCTGGAGGACAAGGCCGCGCGCTTATTCGGCAGCGAAAGCGCGCTGTTTTTTTCCACCGGCTTTGCCGCCAACACGGCACTGTTCGCCACGCTGCCGCAAAAGGGCGACCTGATCCTTGCCGATGAGCTGATCCACGCCAGCGTACATGACGGCCTGCGCATGGCCCGCGCCGAGCACAGGCTCGCGCGGCACAATGATGTGGACGCGTTCAGGGCGGCGATCCGCGACTGGCGCGTCGGCGGCGGCAAGGGACGCGTCTGGATCGCTTTTGAAACGCTGTACAGCATGGACGGGGACATTGCCCCGGTTGCGGACTTTGCCGAACTCGCACGGACAGAGGACGCCTGGCTGCTGTTGGATGAAGCCCATGCGACCGGCGTCTATGACCACCAGGGTCGCGGCCTCGGTGCGGCACTGGAGGGGCAGGACAATGTCGTCAGCCTGCACACCTGCGGCAAGGCGCTGGGCGTCGAAGGCGCACTGGTCTGCGCCCCTGCTGTCATCAAGGATTATCTCATCAACCGCGCCCGGCCCTTCATTTTTTCCACCGCCCCGTCCCCGCTGATGGCGGTGGCTGTGGCGGCCGCGCTCGACCGGATCGCGGCGGGCGATGACCTGCGCGAGCGCCTCTCCGCCCTACGCACCCACGCGGACCGGACGATCTGCGCCCGCTTCGGATTGCCGCCTTCATCGAGCCAGATCATTCCCGTGATATTGGGCGACGACAAGCGCACCATGCGGGTCGCGGGAGCGCTGCAGGCCGCAGGATTCGACGTCCGGGGCATCCGTCCGCCCACCGTGCCGCGCGGCACATCGCGCTTGCGCCTGTCGCTGACGCTAAACGTGGATGAAGACGACATCAGCGCCCTTGCCGACGCGATGGCCGAAGCTATGCAGGACGCGCTATGACCCGCGCCATCGTCATCACGGGAACGGACACAGGCATAGGCAAGACCGTTTTCGCGGCGGGTCTCGCCGGTGCGCTCGACGGCTATTATTGGAAGCCGGTGCAGGCGGGAACCGGGGACGGGACGGACAGCGATACCGCAGCCCGGCTTTCAGGCCTGCCCTCCGGACGGATATTACCGGAGGCCTACCGCCTCACAACCCCCGCCTCGCCGCACCTGGCGGCGCGGCTGCAGG
>CBHCMH010000555.1:0-1766 GCA_965974445.1 uncultured Rhizorhapis sp. | reverse complement strand
GGGCCGGAAGCGGCAATTTTTCGATTCTGGTCACGGGGAAAAGCGCCCATGCCGGCCGCAATCCGCAGGAAGGGCGAAATGCCATGGTCGCCGCCGCCGACCTTGCCGTTCGCCTGAAACGGGGCAGCGGCAGGGGCTTTAGCTGCAACCCGGCCAGGATCGATGGCGGCGGACCCAATAATATCGTGCCCGACCACGCGGTCCTGAGGGTCAATTTCCGCCCCAGAACAGCGCAGGATGAGCGCGCGGCCAGGGAATTGATCGACGATTGCGCCGCCAGCGTGGCGCGGGAACATGACGTCACCATGCATATCCATGGAGAATTCGGCCGGCCGCCCAAGCCGATGGACGAAAAGGCCCTGGGCCTTTTTGAACTTGTCCGGCAGTGCGGAGCGGAGCTGAACCTCGACCTCAATTGGCGCGACACCGGCGGCGTGTGTGACGGAAACAATATCGCAGCCTGCGGCGTGCCCGTTGTCGATACCATGGGGGCACGCGGCGGAGCCATCCACAGCGCGGACGAGTTTCTGATCGTCGATAGCCTGCCCGAACGGGCGAGATTGTCGGCGCTCGTCCTCCTCCGCCTTGCCGAAGGAGGGCGGATTTGAGTTTCCTGATCCGCCCCGCCCGGTCCGGCGATCTTCAGGCCCTGTATGAAATGGCGAAGCTGACCGGCGGCGGCTTCACCAATCTGCCCGCCAATCGCGAGGTCTTGAAGTCGAAGCTGGAGCGGACGGAACAGGCGCTATCCCTTGACGGGGATGAGCTGAAGGACGAGCTGATCGTGCTGGTCCTTGAAAATACGGAAACGGGGCAGGTGCGCGGGACGTGCCAGCTCTTCACTCAGGTCGGCCAGACATGGCCATTCTACAGCTATCGCCTGGGCGTCCTGTCCCAGAACAGTCAGGAGCTGCAGCGCACATTTCGAGCGGAAATCCTGAACTTGTCCAACGACCTTGATGGGTCGAGCGAAGTGGGAGGACTATTTCTTCATCCCCGCGAGCGGGCCGAAGGGCTGGGACTGCTGCTGGCCCGAAGCCGCTATCTTTTCATCCGTCAGCACCGCGCCCGCTTTGGCAATCGTATCCTTGCGGAACTGCGCGGCGTGATCGATGAAGCCGGTGGATCGCCGTTCTGGGACGGGCTGGCGGGCCGCTTCTTCGGCATGAGCTTTCAGGAAGCAGACAATTTCAATGCCCTGCATGGCAACCAGTTCATCGCCGATTTGATGCCCAAGCACCCCATCTATACCGCGATGTTGCCCGAAAGCGCTCGCGCGGTCATCGGCGTCCCCCACCCTTCCGGCCGGGCGGCGATGCGCATGCTGGAGACCGAGGGTTTCACCTATGACGGCTATGTCGATATATTCGACGGCGGCCCGACCATGACTGCGGAAATTGACCGTCTGCGCACCGTCGCCGAAGCACAGGACGCCAAACTGGCCGGCATCGGCGAGAAGTCCGGCGAAAAGATGCTGATCGCAACGGGCCGGCTGAAGGAATTCCGCTGCTGCTACGGTTTCGCCACAATGCGCGAGGATGGCACGCTTCTGGATGCCGGGAGCGCCTCACTGCTGCAGCTGCAGGCTGACGATCCATTCGTTATGGTGAGGCGGTGGTAGGACGGTCAGAATGACCCATTTTTCTTTGTGCCGAACTTCTGACACAAGGCATCCGAAGCGGCGCGTGGCCGTCCCAGCTAAGCTATTGAAAAATGGTGCGCCCGACAGGATTCGAACCTGTGGCCCCCAGATTAGGAATCTGGTG
>CBHCMH010000554.1:0-1774 GCA_965974445.1 uncultured Rhizorhapis sp. | reverse complement strand
TGGCCCGCCCCCAAAATAGGCGAGGGGATTGGCCGGATTGTTGAGAAGCTGGGCGCCCGCGTTGGCCATTGCGCTGGCCCCCGCCAACAGGCTGCGCTGGAGTTCGTAGGCACTGTAGAGCATCAAATTCGGGTTTCCTCGCAAAGACTCGGTCATCATATGCACTAAACCCTCTTGATCTATTACTGCAGCGCACAACACACAAATCTTTTTCTACGCGCGCACGCGCGCGCGAGTCCGGCCTGGGGACGGCGGATTCCCCGTTGAGGAGTGCCCTCGATGAACGGCGAGGGGAATGCAGCCACACGCGGGAGAACCTCGCTTTCGGATCTGAGGGCCATTGGCACCCTGATCAGAAACTATCCGGTTCACCTTGCCGCAGCGGCCATTTCCTTAATTCTCGCATCAGCAGCAACGCTCGCGATACCAAGTGGTTTCAAACTTGTTATCGATCGTGGTTTCGCCAGTGGCGGCGGCGCCCAGGATGTCGGGCGCTGGTTCCAGTATTTGCTGGTAATCGTGGCCGTTCTCGCGATTGCCAGCGCGTCACGGTTTTTCTTCTTTTCCTGGCTGGGCGAGAGGGTCGTTGCCGACATTCGCGTCGCATCACAACGCAACCTGCTGCGCCAGCCCCCCAGTTTCTTTGAGGAAAACCGGCCTTCGGAAATCGCCGCGCGCATGACGACAGACACGGCGGTCATCGAGATGATCGTCGGGTCGACGATATCCGTGGCGCTGCGTAACCTGGTCACGGGCATGGGGGGCATTGCCTATCTCTTCATGCTTGTGCCGAAGCTGACCGCCTATCTTCTGATCGGGATGCCGATGGTGCTCTTGCCGATCCTGTTCCTGGGCAGGCGGCTGCGCACGCTGTCGCGCCAAAGTCAGGACCGCCTCGCCGACATCGGCAGCATGACGGCGGAGATACTGGGCGCCATGCGCGTGGTTCAGGCATTCGGTCAGGAAGATCGGGAGGCCGGTCGCTTTGCCGGCGCGGTGGACGCGGGGCTCGCCACCGCGCGCAGGCGGATCACGATGCGCGCGGTGATCACAGCGGTGGCTTTTTTCCTGATCTTCGGGTCGATCACGCTGATCATGTGGCAGGGTGCCATCGACGTTTCCACAGGCCGTATGACCGGCGGCAGCATCGCCGCATTCGTTCTGACCGGAGGGCTGGTCGCGGGAGCGTTCGGGTCTCTGTCGGAAAGCTGGGGCGACCTTTTGCGTGGCGCGGGCGCCGCGGGGCGGCTTGAAGAACTGCTGCGGGAAGAACCCGCGATTCATTCCGAAAGTGGCGCGCGCGTCATTTCCTCCAGCGGTGGCGTTCATGTCGAATTCGATCACGTGACATTTCGTTATCCCACGCGTCCCGATGCGGCGGCGCTGAGGGATTTCAACCTCGATGTGCGGCCGGGCGAACGCCTTGCGCTCGTAGGGCCGTCGGGCGCGGGCAAGAGCACGGTGCTCCAGCTCCTTTTGCGCTTCTACGATCCCGATAGCGGGCAGATTCGCCTGAATGGCGTGCCGCTGCGCGAAGCGAGCATCGCCTCAGCCCGCGCATTGACGGCACTCGTGCCGCAGGAAACAGTGATTTTTGCGGCATCGGCCCGCGACAATCTGCGATACGGCCGGTGGGAGGCTTCTGACGAGCAAATCTGGGAGGCGGCCCGCGCCGCCAACGCGGAGGAATTTCTGCGTCAATTGCCGGACGGCCTGGACACCTTCCTGGGGGAAAACGGCGCCCGCCTGTCGGGCGGTCAGCGCCAGCGCATCG
>CBHCMH010000553.1:0-1781 GCA_965974445.1 uncultured Rhizorhapis sp. | reverse complement strand
TATGTGAAGCGGGCGGATTGATCCGTCTCCCATCCCGCTCGCGGGAGGGGATCAAGGGGAGGGCCTGATCGTGTTGGCTCTCCTGTAACATTCCCTCCCCCGACCCCTCCCGCAAGCGGGAGGGGGGAGATTATTATGGTATCCCATTCAGGCCTTATCACCGTCATGGAACGCGCCGCGCGCAAGGCCGCGCCGCGCCTGCGCCGCGACTTCGGCGAGGTCGAGCATTTGCAGGTTTCCCGCAAGGGACCGGCCGACTTCGTCTCCATGGCGGACCAGCGCGCCGAACGCACGCTGTATGACGAGCTGCTGAAGGCGCGGCCCGACTGGGGTTTTCTGCTGGAGGAAGCGGGCGAGATCGCCGGCGATCCCACCAAGCCGCGCTGGGTCATCGACCCGCTCGACGGCACCAGCAACTTCCTGCACGGCATCCCGCATTTCGCCATCTCCATCGCGGTGCAGGAGCCAAAACCTGGGGGCGGCTGGGGCGAGGTAACGACCGGCCTTGTCTATCAGCCGCTCACCGACGAAAGCTATTGGGCGGAAAAGAACAGGGGGGCTTGGCTACAGGACCGGCGCTTGCGTGTTTCCGCGCGCCGCGATCTGGCCGATGCACTGATCGCCACCGGCATTCCCTATTTCGGCCATGGCGACCTGGCGCAATGGACAAGGATTTTCGGCGCGGTCGCGCCCGAAGTCGCGGGCATTCGCCGTTTTGGAGCCGCGTCGCTCGATCTCGCCCATGTCGCGGCGGGGCGTTATGACGGGTTCTGGGAAAGCGATCTTGCTCCCTGGGACGTGGCGGCGGGCATGCTTCTGGTGCGCGAGGCGGGCGGTTTCGTGACCGATTTCCGCGGCGGCGACCAGAGCATTCAGCGCCGGGAATTCATTGCCGGAAATGATGCCATCCACAGCAAATTGCACAAACTGGTGGCGTCCGCGCTACGATAGAAAAGATCGTCAGCAAAAATAGCCATTTTTTGCTTTGCGGCAGGGTTGCCCATGGCCAAGCATCTGCCTAAAAGCGCGCCCAAGACGTCTAGCTAGCGAGAGTCCCTTTTGGTCGATCTGTCCCAATATCTGCCGATCCTGCTGTTCCTCGGCGTGGCGCTGGCGCTTTCGAGCCTGTTCGTGTTCCTGCCGATGGCGGTGTCGCGGCTGACCGGCGCGCACAAGCCCAATCCGGACAAGCTCTCCGAATATGAATGCGGTTTCCCGGCATTTGAAGATCCGCGCAGCCAGTTCGACGTGCGTTTCTACCTTGTCGCCATTCTTTTCATCATCTTCGACCTCGAAGCCGCCTTCCTTTTCCCCTGGGCGGTCAGCCTGGATGAGATCGGCTGGGCCGGCTGGGCGACGATGATGGTCTTCATTCTCGAGCTTGTGCTCGGCCTTGTCTATGCGTGGAAAAAAGGAGCGCTCGATTGGGAGTAGAACTCACACACACGCCGCCGCCAGCGGGCACGCAGCCGGATATGGATTTCTTTCAGTCGCTTAACGGTGAAGTGAACGACAAGGGCTTCCTGGTCACATCGACTGAGGAGCTGTTCAACTGGGCGCGCACCGGCTCGCTCTGGTGGATGACCTTTGGTCTTGCCTG
Source organism: uncultured Rhizorhapis sp. (assembly GCA_965974445.1). Classification (GTDB taxonomy): domain Bacteria; phylum Pseudomonadota; class Alphaproteobacteria; order Sphingomonadales; family Sphingomonadaceae; genus Rhizorhapis. Next base: position 181 of record CBHCMH010000553.1, on the reverse strand, counting down.
CTGCGCGGTGGAGATGATCCACGTCAACATGCCGCGCTACGACATGGAGCGTTTCGGCGCCGCCCCCCGCGCGTCTCCACGCCAGAGCGACGTGATGATCGTCGCCGGCACGCTCTGCAACAAGATGGCCCCGGCTCTGCGCAAGGTCTATGACCAGATGTCGGAGCCCAAATATGTCATC
>CBHCMH010000552.1:0-1793 GCA_965974445.1 uncultured Rhizorhapis sp. | reverse complement strand
GGGCGATCAGTTCGCGCATCTGCTGGACGACATTGCGCTCGAACGTCTCGCCCGTATCGATCACGCTGTTCAGGGGAATTTCCGTCCACACCAGCAGGCCCAGACGGTCTGCCTCTTCATAGGCGCGCTGCGGATGCTGATAATGCACGAACCGGACCGCCGTCGCGCCCATCTCGGCGATGATCCGCATATCCTCCGATATCTCCTCGTCGGTGACGGCGGTTCCCGAACCGGGTCGCTGGGCATGGAAATAGTTCACGCCATACGCTCGATAGGGCTTGCCGTTCAGCAACAGCCCCTTGTCGGCCGTCACTTCGATCGAACGGATGCCGAGCGGCAACTCGACCCGGTCGCGCACCTTCCCCTTCGCATCGGTCAGCGTGGCGACGACCGTGTAGAGATAGGGGTCGGCGATACCGCTCCACAGGCGCGGGTTCGACAGGGCCAGTTCGGCGGTCACTTCGCTCGTGCGGCTGGAAGGCAGGCTGACCCGATCTTCCGCGCGGGCGACTTCCCGGCCCTCCGCATCGTGCAGGCTGATCTGATAGCGCACCCGCCTATTGGCCTTCGTGTCGTTCGACAGTCGCAGACGCGCGCGAATCAGAGCGGCGTCAGCCGTCGCCTTGGGCGTGGAGACATGGACGCCGGGGCCGCCGTCATCCAACATGTCGAAATGCAGCGCGTCCGCCGATACCAGCCAGACGCGGCGGTACAGTCCCCCGAATACGGTGAAGTCACCGCCCAGCGGAGCGATATTGGGCAAACGGGTGCTATCGACGCGGACCGCAATGCTGTTGCGCCCGGCCTGCAAGGCGTCGGTGACATCGAAGCGGAAGCGGGCATAACCCCCTTCGTGGCGGCCGATGCTGCGCCCGTTGACCCAGAGATCGGTCGCCAGCGCGGCCCCGTCAAACTCCAGGAAATAGCGCCGGCCCGCCGACTTGGCCGGGATTGTCACAGCGGTGCGATACCAGGCCGGTCCCCGATAATAGCCTCCGCCATCATCGCCATCGCCGCCATTGAATGTGTGCGGCAGCGTGACGCGACGCCAGCCCGAATCGTCAAAGCCCGGCGACTCGGCGCCGGGGGCATCGGCCCGGTTGAAACTCCAGACGGCATCGATCGGCGTGCGGCCGCGCTCCGCAGCCATGGCAGGCGCGACGGCAAAAATTCCCAGACACATCCAGAGGCCCGATATCAAGGTCATCATGCGCCACAACAGCGACTCAGATCGAGCAGAGCAGCGGCGTATGACCATGAATTCTCTCCTAAAAACGGGAAATCAGACGGCCCCGTCCCGCCTGATCCTGGCGCAACGACCCCAAATCAAAAGCCGGATCGCGAACCGGAATAGCGCCTCCGCTCGCTTCGCCGTCTTGACCGTCAATTTGTTTATGGTATCGCTATCATCTGACAAATAAAATGTCCATTGGGCGCGAAGCAATCGGGCTCCCTTGCCCACAAGGGACGGCCGTTCACAAGATGGACATGTCAGGAGAGGCCAAACAAATGTTCAAGAACGCAGGATCAACGCTAACGCAAGATATCTCGCCAGAAACTGGCCGGGATCGCTACTGAACGGACGGACATCGGGATCAACTCCGGGCACGATGTCCAAACCATCACGACCGCCCCTTCGGGTCGCAAGGCGGTCCCGCCGGCAGGCTGAATGCTCAGCTACCCAGCGATATCTGGCGCGGACACGTCACTCGTCAGTCCTGATCCGCCCAAGCGCAATGCGGAGGTTTTCGCCCGCCGAGCGCAGGGACGTCGTACTCTGTTCAGGTGTCTGC
>CBHCMH010000551.1:0-1797 GCA_965974445.1 uncultured Rhizorhapis sp. | reverse complement strand
ATCTGGCTGCTGCAACTCTCTTGGTGATTCAGCAGTTAAATAACAACAAGAAGGTTATTAATATTAGTTAGATAAAATCGCGCAAAGCACAATCGTGTTCTTAAGGGTTTTAAGTATTCGTTGCCTTTCTCCAGACTGATGTGTTCCTGTAAGACATGTTCTCCCGTTCATCGCTTGGAGTTATTCAAATGGCACCGCGACTAACGATAGCCTTTTCGCAGCCGGACCCTGCGGCAGGACCGGATCGCTCGCCGGCGGAGTCTGTCGTCAGCCTTGGCGGGTACCTTCAGTACATTTCGACCGCCATCGTGGCGGCGCTCTCCAGCGATCATGTCACCCGGCTGCAATTCGCCTGCGACCCGCACTGCGTCGTGCCGCCGGAGCGCGCGCTGTTGATCGGTTCAATCGCGGTCGAGCTGGTGACGAACGCCGTGAAGTATGCCCATCCGACCGGCGTGGCGGGCGAAATCGAAGTGGGATGTGGGCAGGGCCCCGACGGGACCATCACCGTGGAGGTGTCGGACGATGGGGTCGGCCTGCCGGAAGGATTAGATCCGATGAAGGCCGACTCCTTGGGCCTGCGGATTGTCCGGTCGCTGGCCGCACAGCTCGGCGCCCGCGTGGAGTTTGAACACAACGCATTGGGATTGTCCTGCGTGCTGCGGACGCCGGGAGAACTGCGCGCATGACTTTAGGGAACCCGCGGCGGGGACGGGGCGGAGAACAACAATGACAAACAAAAACTATCGCTGCTACTTCACCGATGCAGGCGACAGCATTCGGGCCTACGAACAAATCGATTGCGCGGACGACACCACTGCCGCGCTCAAGGTCGATGAATTGCTAGCCGCATCGCAATACAGCTCCGCCGAATTGTGGGAAGGCAAGCGCCTGGTCGGCAAATGGGCCGTCAACGGCCACGCCGGTCCGAGCGGAAAACCCATCTCGAATGGGATGGTCATGCGTTGAGGCCCTCAATTCGCCTTCCGCCATTCCCACAGCATGATGAAGTCGCCGCCCCATATCCCCGGCGTTTCGCAGCAAGATCGTATGCGGGCGAGCGGCAGCAGCCATGCTGACTCAGGACACGGAGGTCCGGGCGGCGAGAGAAAAGCCGCGGCGCCGTAAGACGAAGCGATCAGGCCGCCGATAAGGCCGAGTCGCACACCTAGACCCCGCCGGGCAACTGGCGGGGTTTCTCATGACTGGTTCTGTTGCAAATTCGCCCGAACGAGTGTCCCCCATTTGGGGGATGCTGGAACACCCGTGCCTCTAGACATTGGAAGCCAAGGACTCGGCCGCCTTGGCGCGGTTGTGACGACAACGAGTGGAGCGGCTATGAAGCAGTATTGGTGCTACGTCCTCAATAGAGAGGGTCGCGTCGACGCGCGGCAGACCCTTCAGGCATCCAATGACAATGAGGCGTTCGGCACAGCGCAGCGATACCTAGCCGAGAATCCGGCGATCCGCTCTGTCGAGGTCTGGGTAGAAAATCGATATGTAGGAAAGATCCACAGTCATTAGCCGCAGCTGCAGCAATCCGGTAGCATGCTGGCGTCCTTAGTCAGTCGCTTCGATCGCACGCGACATTAGCGGGATGCTTGATTCGCCGTCAGTGTTGCGCGATAGCCACGGCCCTTGACTTTGAGGCACACAGTCACGTGGGACCGCAACCATCCTGCATACTACAGTGTTTCTTGCCGCCATCGCCTTCCTGCACTTGAGTGGACGGCGGCCAGAATATGGCGGCGGTAGTCCACGATCCCCCAGTGCGACTACCGCCCTTGTTCTCATGAG
>CBHCMH010000550.1:0-1801 GCA_965974445.1 uncultured Rhizorhapis sp. | reverse complement strand
ATCGAGGCAGCGATGGCCTATGCCCAGACGCAGGATCAGAAGCTGCAGATGAAGATTTTTGCGGCCGAAGAAAAGAAGGCGTCCGGCGGCTGGTCGGTCCACACGCCGATGTCGATCCGGTCGGGCATCACCAATGCCCAGATGACCACTGGCGACGCCCTGTTCAAATTTGTCGGGGCCAAGGATTATGAGAAGAAGGGTGGTCGCTACGAGGACGACCTATTCGGCGATGCCGAGAGTTATAGCGGCCGCAAGCTGATCGATCCCGACATCATCACGGTGATTGCCGCCGACAGGGCGCATTTCCAGCAGGTTCGACTGTTGTCGGATGCAAAGGCGAGCCACCCCACGACCAGTGACATCCTGTTGGCCCCCGGCCTTCGTGGCGGGCGCAAGCCCAAGCCGCCCAAGGGGTATGAGCTGGTGGAGCGGCCTTATTGGCGGCAGGACCTGCCCAGCTATGCCCAGTTGCGCGACAATGCCTGCAAGTTGGGGATCGATATCGTCGGGATCGCCAGTGTTTCCTATGGCGGCAAGCTGGAGATCGAGGAGCAGTTCTTCGTTCCCGGCGCACGCCTGGCCGAGTTGATCCCGCCCCGCACTGAAGCGCCGCGCAAGAGCGAAGCGGAAATCGCGGCCGAGCGCCGGGCGAAGGAGGTCCGTTCGGATGCAGCCTTCCTTGCCGCGAAGAAGATCCGCGACGACAAGGTCGACGGGCGGCAATTCTGGAAAACGATGCGGCCCGACCTGTGGCGCAGCGAGGACATCGACGGCCTCGGCGAATGCCATGCGGTCAGCGTCGACGTGCTGGTGACGCTGGCGGAGATCGACGCCCAGCTTGAGGCCGGCGAGGTCGAATATGACCGGCAGGAGGCGGAGAAGGTTGCGCGGCGCGAGGCCGAGGCAAAGGCCGAGGCGGTAGCTGCGGCGGCGCTGGAGGCGCGCCGGACCGAACTGCTGGCGATGGATCCCGCGCCCGCTGTCATCCAGGTTGACGGTGTCGCCCATTTCCAGTGGGAGAGCGGCGCCTGGGCCGATGAGCAGGAATGCTCGGATGAGGCCGACGAATGCTCCCTTTATGACGACCTTGATGAGCTTCTGGAAAAGGCCGCCGGCATCGGTCTGACCTGGCCGTCGATCGAAGCCTGGGAGGCCAATCCCCATGGCGACAATATCGTCCAGGAAGAGGAGCAGGCGGCATGAGCCCCTCCGCGAACTCCCGGCTAAAGGTTCAGCCGCAGCGCGGGCTTCGGCCGAGTCTGGAATTCCGCCCGATCCATTCGCTCGGCATCGATCCGACCTATCAGCGCACGATTGATACCGGAGGCAGCCAGTCCCTCATCCGGCGCATCGCCATGCGGTGGGATTGGGGGCTTTGTCAGCCCCTGACCGTCGCCAAGCGCGAGGACGGTTCGCTTTGGGTGGTAGACGGCCAGCATCGGCTTGCGGCGGCCCGGCTTCGCAATGACATCTACGATCTGCCGTGCGTGGTAATGCCATCGCGTTCGGCTGATGAGGAGGCAGCGACTTTTGTTGCGATGAACCAGCAGCGGCGTCCGCTCAGTAAGCTGGAGATATTCAGGGCCTCTCTGGCTGCGCATGATCAGGAGGCACGCACGATCGAGAGTGCCCTGCACGATGCGGGATTATCATTGGCGGCGACGACCAATCCCGATTGGTGGAAGCCCGGCCAGGTGGTGAACGTCGGGGGTCTTCAACGGTGTCTTGCCGAACATGGCGAGCATGTGCTTCGCCGGGCTTGCGCCCTGGCAGCTAAAGCGTTTCCCGATCAGGTTATGCG
>CBHCMH010000549.1:0-1801 GCA_965974445.1 uncultured Rhizorhapis sp. | reverse complement strand
TGCGTCCGGCGGCGATGGTCGCGTCGATCCGCTGTTCCGGCCAGTTCGAGTCCGCCCTCAACAAGTGTTTTGCAAGTTCGACGGCACCGGATATGCGGACACACCCATGACTAAGAAAGCGCTTCGGCCGTTCGAACAGGCTGCGGTTATTCGTATCGTGCAGGTAGACGTCGTACGGATTGTCAAAGATAAGCTTCACCACCCCGAGCGGATTTCCAGGGCCGGGATTCTGGCGGATATTTCCATTGATGATCCGCATATTGTTACGCCTCAGATAGGTGGAATCGCGCCGGATCTTGGGCCAGAGCTCAAGCGTCGCAATACGCGGCGGCACGTTCCAGTGCGGGTTGAACTCCACCCGCGTGACGACGCTCTCGAGTCTCGGAGTTGGCCAGCTCGGCTTGCCGACGATGGCAGGGCCCTCGAGCACTGGCTGCCCCTCTTCGACCAACCGATAGCTCGCGGCCGCCACGTTGACGGCGATGTAGCGTTGACCCCAGTCTCGCGCCTCGCCGGCGATGCGGTCCAGATTGAGACGAATGCTGGCGATCCTTTCGGCGACCGGAACGTTGAGAGCAGCCAGCGTTTCCGGCCCGACGATGCCGTCCACCAGCAATCCATGTCGTGCCTGGAACATCTGCACGGCCGCCGCTAGGTTGTCGTCGAAGATCTCAGAATCGAGTGTCCCCATTGCCAGGTCGCCGCTCGTGGCCAAGCGCCGCCGCAAGACGTCAACCCGCCCGTTGCGCACGCCCTGTTCGAGCTTTGGCCCTGTTGGCAGTTCCGGCCAACCGCCTGCGGCTTCAATGCGCAGATAGTCATCGAGGGTGCCTTGCAACCTCCAAGTTTCTGGATCCGCTGAACCGGATGGCGCTTGATCGGCAGGAGGTTGCGGCGAAACGGCCGCTTCCGTGACCCGCTCCGGATAGCTGGCATTCGTGCCGGTCCTTGGGTCGCCAGCAGCACAGGCCGACACAATAAGCAGCAGCGGCAGGAGACGGAGAATAGGCACTATCATCAGCGGCTTGATCCTGATGTAACGCGTGGCGTCGCAATCGAGCGGTCTCATCGCATCAACGTCAGATCGAGTATTGCTGAAACCAGCACATAAGCCCTATCAAGCGCGATCTACCGACGCCCGCCTTGACTTGGATCAAGGCTGGCGACGGCCAGCTGACGGAAACTCTGGCTCGATACTCAAGCATGTTGGGCAAAGAGATGAAAATCCCCGTTCAGATATCCTTCAGCAACATGACCCCATCGGATGCCATCCGCGCGCGAATCGAGAAACTGGCCGAAAAGCTCGATCGGTTCCATGATCGAATCATGAGCTGCCGCGTCGTCGTGCGTGCGCCGAACCGTCGCCAGACGAAAGGTCGGCTCTATCACGTCAGCATAGATCTGACGATTCCCGGCCATGAGATTGTGATCAACCGCGATCCGCCGCAGCAGCAAGCTCATGAGGACGTCTACGTTGCGATCCGGGACGCCTTCGAAGCAGCGGTTCGCCGGCTTGAAGATTTCACACGCGAGCGCCGCGACGACGTCAAGACCCATGAGGTGGAGCCGCGCGGCAAGATCGCTCGACTGTTTCCCGACCGGAGCTACGGCTTCATCGAGGACGAAAAGCTAGGCGAGATCTATTTCCACGCAAACAGCGTGGCCGAAGACGGGTTTGCGAAGCTCAAAGTCGGTACGGCGGTACGGTACTGCGCCGAGCCGGGCGACAAAGGTCTGCAGGCTACGATCGTTAAACCATTTTGAACGAGGACGGACAATGACCGAATCGGAAAGGGAACAC
>CBHCMH010000548.1:0-1805 GCA_965974445.1 uncultured Rhizorhapis sp. | reverse complement strand
CGACATGATCATCGGCATGAAGAAACTGGTGCCCGCAATGCGATCGAGGAGCATCATAATGCATGCCACGAACAGTGCCGGAAAGGCGAGCAGGGCCATGATGGCGGCGACGAAGATGCCCCACACCGAGCAGGGCATGCGCATCAGCGTCATGCCCTTGGTCCTGGCCTGGAGCACGGTCACCACATAGTTGAGCCCGCCCATCGTGAAACCGACGATGAAGAGAGCGAGCGAGACCAGCATCAGGATGATGCCATATTGATTGCCGGGCGTCCCTTCGAGGATGGTCTGCGGCGGGTAGAGCGTCCAGCCCGCGCCGGTCGGTCCGCCCGGTACGAAGAAGCTCGCCACCAGCACCAGCACCGCGAGCAGATAGACCCAGTAACTGAGCATGTTGACATAGGGGAACACCATGTCGCGCGCGCCGACCATCAGCGGAATGAGATAATTGCCGAACCCGCCGAGCAGCAAAGCGGTCAGCAGATAGACCACCATGATCATGCCGTGCATCGTGACGTACTGAAGGTAGTTTTCCGGCTGGATGAAGTGGAACGTATCGGGGAAGCCAAGCTGCAGCCGCATCAGCACGGAGAGCACCAAAGCCACCAGCCCGATCGCGATCGCGGTCAGCGAATATTGGATCGCGATGACCTTGTGATCCTGGCTCCAGACATATTTCCCGATCCAGGTCTTGGGGTGATAAAAATGCGTATGATCGTCGGCTATAGTTACAGTAGCCATTCAGCGTCCTCCGATCATCGGTGTTGCATCGGCGCTAGCGAGCTGGGTCGCCGGGGCGCCTTCTTTTTGGGCCAGCAGTTGGCCGAAGGTCACCTGCTCCGCCAGCCACGCGTCGAACGCCGCCTGCTCCTCAACGACAACCGTCCCGCGCATCTGGTGATGGCCGACGCCGCATAGCTCCGCGCACAGGATTTCGAACGTGCCGGTGCGGGTCGGGGTCATCCAGAAATAAGTGACGATGCCGGGCACTAGGTCCATCTTGGCGCGGAACTGGGGCACGTAGAAATCGTGCAGCACGTCCTTGGACCGGAGCACCATCTTGACCGGCTTGCCCAGGGGCATGTGCAGTTCGTTGGTCTCGATCAGTATGTCGTCGCGGCCGTGCGGGTCGCTGGGATTGATGCCGAACGAATTCTCCGGTGACATATGAGCGACGGCGGCGGTGCCGAGCACGCCGTCCGGGCCGGGAAAGCGGAAGCCCCATTGCCATTGCTGGCCGGTCGCCTCGATCACCGCCGCATTGTCGGGTACGGTGACATATTCGTTCCAGGCGAGCAGCCCCGGCGCGAGCATCCCGGCGATGCCGAGCCCGGTCCACAAGGTCAGCTGCTTTTCGAGCCTGACGTTCTCCGGCTCATAATGGGCTTTGTGCCCCTCCCGGGCGCGGAATTTGAGCAAGGCCAGCGCCAGGAACAGGTTCAGGCCGACAAAGGCGATCGCGCAGATGTACAAGGTGATGATCAAGGCGGTGTCGATCGAGCCCCAATTTGAGGCGATCGGAGTCATCCACCACGGGCTGAAGACATGGAATAGGATCGAGACCAGCACCAACAGCGCTATAACGATTGCGACACGCATCCTCGCTCCTGTCCGAAGGGATCTTCATCAGGCAAACGGGCGACCATTGGGTCACCAAGCACGCGGACTCACCAACCAATTGCGTGAACCATATATTGAATGATGTTCCGGAGAAAGCACCTCAATGAGTGCCCTTGGGTCGAGTAGGGTAGGCCTTTGAACGGGCAGCAGATTCGGGGTTATTCCGAGCAGATATCCAACGCGCT
>CBHCMH010000547.1:0-1805 GCA_965974445.1 uncultured Rhizorhapis sp. | reverse complement strand
CCATCCCCTCGACCGCGAAGGCGGAACCACCCAGCCCGTATAGCGCCTTCATGCCCGTAACCGGATGCGTGCGCACCAGAGGATGGAGGACAGGCGCGGGTATATCCACATGACGCCGCACCTCTTCGGGAAGATCCTGCGGACGGACGATCGTTTCGTCCTTCGCCGGCGTGGCCGCGCTGATGCCGTGCCGGACTTGCAGGCCGTCGATGCGGCTGCGCATCTCTTCCGGCAAGGCCGCATAGGCGGCGACCAGATCCGCAAAGAGCGTTTCGCCGCCCTCCGCCGGCGCCTTGACCCCCAGCAGCATGGTGACGGTCGCCACCTCCTCTTCATAGGAACTGTCGCAATGCCAGTGGGAGGCGACGTTGCGCATGTAGTCCGGCGCGGACCCCGAATTGGACTGGACGATCATCTCGGGATGCTCGCCATGCCGATTGCTGCGGGAGACGAGCAGGACGGGCCGCCCCCAGCGCTTGCCGAAGGCCACATATTGATCATTGGACATGGCCTGCCCCGGCACGACGAGGATCCGGTTCTGGAAAAGGGCATCCGCCAGACCGCGCAACAGGGCGTCGTCCGCATGGGTAAGATCGACGCCGACCGCCCGGACGCCAAAGGCGCCCGGCAGTGGTTCAAGGATGAGATCCTGTTTCGTCCTGTCCTGCATTTCAACCCCGCCGTTCACGCCGCTGCGCCCATGGGAACATGGGCGTCGGTGGGGGCGCTACGCGTGCCACGCACCAGCTTTCCGGGCAACGCGCCGGTAGGTGCGCCGTCGCGATATGTGATCGTTCCCGACACCAGCGTCGCGACATAGCCGTCCGCTTCCTGACGCAACCGCTTGCCGCCGGCGGGAAGATCCTTCTGGATCTGCGGACGGTGCAGCACGATCTTTTCGGGATGGAGGATATTGATATCGGCCTTGTAGCCAGGCGCGATCCTGCCGCGATCGAGCAGACCGATGGATTCCGCTGGCTGGCTGGTCAACGACTTGATGAGCCGGGGCAGATCCACGCCCTCCCGGCCCAGGCGGTTGGCCAGCATATAGGTCGGATAGGCGGCGTCGCAGATCATCGCATAATGGGCGCCGCCGTCACCCAGCGCGACGATCATATTGTCCTCGCCGATCAGGTCCGACGTTCGCGCGACCGTATCGGGGACACTGCTGCCATAGGCGCACAGGATCGCCCGCCCTTCGTCTTCCAGCAGAGCGTCGTAGATGACGTCGGCAAGCGGACGACCGGCCCGCGCAGCTTCCGCCTGAAGGCTATCCTCCTCGGAGAAATCATAATTTGCCGGTTCGCCGAGGCGATAGAGGGTCAGGTCGGTCTTTATCAGACCCACAAAGGCGGGATTGGGATCTTCCGGATCCTCCGAAAGGATGCGGGCGCGCAGCGCTGGATCCTGCATCTTCCTGACCTTCTCTGCCAGAGGCAAGTCCGCCAGCGCTCGGTAGCTGGGGTTGAGACTGAACGGGTGGAAGCTCAGGTCGAGACCGAACAGAACGCCCATCGCACGCGGCAGGAACTGGGCGTTGAGCCTATGGCCCTTGTTCGGCGCGGTGCGAACCGCATCAACATAAATGTCCCAGTTCGCTGGATTCTTGGGCATCGGGATGAGGCTGAAGTTGATCGGGCGACCCGATTCCTCCGCGACGGCCTCCAGCAAACGAACCTCGTCCGCGCCATTTCCGTCGATGTCGGGAATGCATTGGAACACGCCGTCGCCCGCATCCTTCAATCCGCCCGCCAGCGCCTTGAGTTCGGCGAGTTCGGATTGGACGCTCGGCGCCAGCTTGCCAT
>CBHCMH010000546.1:0-1821 GCA_965974445.1 uncultured Rhizorhapis sp. | reverse complement strand
GGTCGCGAACTCCTTCATTTCGGAAAGCATCCGGGAGGCTTGACCCTCGGTCATCGTCGACTCCTTTTTGAAGCGGTTCGATGACTAGTTTCCCGGATTGGGGGGCGCGGCTCCAATGCCGCTCCCGCATCATTTCGATAAAGTGAGAGTCGAGGCCATTGTGAGCCAGCGCATGCGCCTAGCAGCAGGCCTTGCGGCGCTCCGGAACGGGCGCTGCCACCGGCATGGCCGGGGCGCAGCAGGCGTCGCCCGAAGCATTGAGCGAAGCGGCTGTCAGCGTCGGGCTGTCGCCGTAGACGGTGGCGTCGCCGCTTGTGAAGAAGGTCTCCCACACGACTCCGTCCGGATCGGCGATCCAGCTCTTCTCGCTCTTGGCGTAGCAGCAGGTGGTCGCGCCTTCGTTGAGAACGGGGCGGTCGGCTGCCTGTAGCCGGCCATAGACCTCCGTAAGCTCTTCGGAGCTTTCAACCTGGATACCGAGATGCTCTATGCCCTTCACTTCGTGGTGGCCGGCGGAAATGGCGAAATTGACCCGCGGATCCTCCAGCATCCACTTGGCATAGTCGGCCTTGATGATATTCGGCCGTGCCCCGAACAGGGTTGAATAGAAACGGATCGAGACGTCGAGGCTCCGTACCCCGACATGGACGTGCATTCGCTTCACGCAGTTTTCCTTTTGGCTTGAGAGGGGTGCGAGTCTGACAGGCTTGCAGGCGCGCAATCGACGCCGCCGCAGCAATTCTCGGTGAGATAATCGACCAGCGCATTCATCGCCGGGTAGTTCGCGCGGTAGATTAGCGACCGATGCTGCCGCTCCTGGGTAATCAGGCCTGCTCCGCGCAGCTGGGCAAGATGAAACGACAGCGAACTGTTGGGAATCCCGAGCTTCTCGGCAATCGCGCCCGCGGGCAAGCCATCATTTCCGGCCTGCACCAGCAGCCTGAATAGGGCGAGCCGGGGCTCCCCCGCCAGGGCGCCCAGCGCCACGATCGCGGCGGTCATGTCCATCAGCGAAAATTCGCGAGATGAACGCAGCAGCCGACGCAACATGGCCCCGGCGGTGGCGCGGTCCAGCTATCCCAGAAGGCGCGCAAGATATTGGCGATGAGTCGCATGATTCATCCTTTCGATAAAAATCGAAATGACAAATCTAGGCCTGGAAGTCAAGATCTATTCGAAAATTATCGAAATGAGAAAACGATTATCGGTGAGACGGCAATCATCGCAGTTGCGGACAACAATCCGTCGCCGCCAAGGGCGGTTCGGACTCTGCTTCCGCAATAGTGAATAGCGGCAGCATGCGGTGGACGATCGGGCCGATGGCGAGCGCGTAGAGCACGGTGCCAAAACCCAGCGTTCCGCCAAGCGTCCAACCGGCCGCGACCACCACCACCTCGATCCCGGTGCGGATCAGTCGGACAGATTTGCCAGTCCGCTTGACCAGGCCAGTCATCAACCCGTCGCGCGGACCGGGGCCGAGGCCGGCGCCAATATAGGCTCCCCCTGCGACACCGTTGAGGAAGATGCCACCAAGCAGCATCGCCCAGGCCAGCGATAATGATTGCACAGGCGGGATCAGCCACAAGCTGACGTCCGACCAAATACCAATCAGGAAGACGTTGGCGATCGTTCCGATTCCAGGGCGCTGGCGGAGAGGGATCCAAAACAGCAGGACGGCAGCGCCGATGATGATGATGATGGTGCCAAAGCTAAGCCCGGTCAGCTCCGACAGACCCTGGTGAAAAACATCCCATGGATTGAGGCCCAGATTGGCCCTGACCATCAAGCCGATGGACAAGCCATAGAGCGCGAGGCCCCAGT
>CBHCMH010000545.1:0-1831 GCA_965974445.1 uncultured Rhizorhapis sp. | reverse complement strand
AGATCGATGACGTCGCCGCCAATACCTCGTTCAACGGCGTCAACCTGCTCGACGGTTCGCAAGCAACCGTCACCATCCAGGCAGGCTCGGCGTCCGGCCAGACGATCGACATCACCCTTGCTGACTCGACGGCCGCCACGCTGGCGATCGATACGGTCGATCTATCGACCCAGGCCGGCGCAACGACCGCCCTCGGCCTGCTCGATACGGCGATCGGCACAATCAGCGAATCGCGTGCAAGCCTCGGCGCATCGCAGAACCGCCTGGAATCGGCCATCACCAACCTGACGTCGCAGGCCACCAACCTGACCGAAGCCCGCTCGCGGATCGAAGACGTCGATTTCTCTTCGGAAACCACGGAAATGGCCAAGTCGCAGATCCTCAGCCAGGCTTCCACGGCGATGCTCGCTCAGGCGAACCAGAGCCAGCAGGGCGTACTCCAGCTGATCCGCTAAGGATCGGCGTGACACGATAAAAAGAACAGACTTGATCGTCGAAGGTATTGGTCCACCTGAAGCCGATCAATGGTCCCCGGGGCGTCTTTTGTCCCCAAACGTTCCCGGGGGCCTTCCTATCCCCGAAAGGGGTGTCCGCGCGAGTCCCCATCCTTTGCAGAGGATGGGGGCTTTCGCACGTCTGGGGGATTTCATTGGGTCTTTGCTGCCATAACTCCCCTCCCGCAAGCGGGAGGGGAATGGCGACACCTACCCCACACCCTCACACCGCACATCCCGGATGCACCCGGCAATCGCCCGCATCGCTCAGTTCCACCTGTATCGTCGCATGACCGATGTGGAAATCATGCGCCAGCCGGTGCTGCGCCTCGAACAGGAACGCATCGCCCGGATGGCCCGCCGGCATCACCAGATGCACGGTCAGCAAAGTCTCGGTCGTGCTCATCGGCCAGATATGCAGGTCATGGACATGCGTGACGCCGGGAAGGGAGGCCAGCATGGCCTCCACCGCCTGGGGATCGATGCCGGGCGGGACAGCGTCAAGCGACATCTTCACGGCTTCCGCCAAAAGGCCCCATGTATTCCATAGGATAATCGCCGCGATGACTATGCTCATGGCCGGGTCGATCCAGGCCGCGCCCGTCGCCATCATCACAAGCGCGCCTACGACCACCCCCGCCGACACCGCAGCGTCGGCGGCCATATGAATGAAGGCGCCGCGAATATTGATGTCACCCTTTCGCCCGCGAGCGAAAAGCAGCGCAGTGGCCGTATTGATGACGATGCCGATGGAGGCGACGACGATGACGGTCGCGCCCGCGACCGGCCGGGGATCGCCCAAGCGGGTGATCGCCTCAAAGGCTATGGCGCCGACCGCGACCAGCAGCAGCAGGGCATTGAGAAGAGCCGCCAGTATCGGCGAGCTTTTGAGGCCGTAAGTGAAGCGGCTAGAAGGCGATCGCCTGGCGAGGCTCGCCCCCACCCAGGCAATCACCAGACCCAGCACGTCCGAAAGATTGTGCCCGGCGTCCGCGAGCAAGGCCATGGAGCCCGCCATGAAGCCATAGGCGACTTCCACTGCGACAAATGCCAGGTTGAGAACGATGCCAATGGCAAAGGCGCGCCCGAAACTGGCCGGTGCGTGACTGTGTCCATGAGCATGGCCGTGGGCGTGATGGGAATGTCCGTGCATGGTCCTGCCGTTGAACTGTTTGCCGCCGATCTATCAGCAGCGGGGCAGGTAATGCTAGGACATGGCGAGCGGACATGAAAAAGCCCCGGAAAACCGGGGCTGATCCAATCAGTCGATGTCGTTGGACGGGATCATTCGTCCCATTCGCTCAGCAGCCCGCGAAGCTTGGTGAGCGCCGCCTTCT
>CBHCMH010000544.1:0-1839 GCA_965974445.1 uncultured Rhizorhapis sp. | reverse complement strand
GCGGGTTTTTCAGCAACGTCCGGGCAATGGCCACCCGCTGCTTCTCGCCGCCGGAAAGCTTGAGGCCGCGCTCGCCGACGCGGGTGTCGAGCCCGTGGGGCATCGCATGGACGAAGCCCGCAATGGCCGCGCCGCGCATGGCCGCCTCAATCTCCTCCGGCTTCGCGTCCGCGCGGCCATAAGCGACATTGTAGCCGATGGTGTCGTTGAACAGCACCGTATCCTGCGGCACGATGCCGATCTGTTCGCGCAGCGAGGCCTGCGTCACCTTTGCGATATCCTGCCCATCGATCAGGATGCGTCCGGCATCGACATCGTAGAAGCGGAACAGGAGCCGCGCGATCGTCGATTTACCCGCACCCGAAGGCCCCACGATCGCCAGCGTCCGTCCGGGCGGAATATGGAAATCCACGCCGCGCAGGATCTTCCGGTCCTCGCCATAGCCGAAATGCACATTATCGAAGCGCACCTCCCCGGCCTCCACCTGCAACAGGGCCGCATCGGGTGCATCGGTGACGTCCGCCCTGGTGTCGATCAGCGCGAACATCGCCTCCATGTCGATCAGGCCCTGGCGAATGTTGCGATAGACCATGCCGAGCAGGTCGAGCGGACGGAAAAGCTGGGCAAGCAATGTATTCACCAGCACGACATCGCCGGTCGTGAACATGCCTCGGCTCCAGCCCCACACAGTATAGCCCATCGCTCCGGCCATCATCAGGTTGGTGATCAGCGCCTGGCCGATGTTGAGCAACGCCAGACTGTTCTCGCTCTTCACAGCGGCGTCGGCATAGGTGCGCACCGCCCTGCTGAACCGCGCCTCCTCGCGCTTTTCCGCATTGAAATATTTGACGGTTTCGAAGTTCAGGAGTGAATCTACGGCATGGGCGAAGGCAGTGGTGTCGAGATCGACCATGTCCCGGCGAAGCTTCGTGCGCCATTCGGTCACGACGCGCGTGTACCAGATATATAGCACCACCATCGCCAAAGTGATGCCCACCATTCCAGGGCCGAACTTGAGGAAAAAGATGACGCAGACCGCAGCCAGTTCGATCACCGTCGGGGCCACGTTGAACAGCAGGAAATAGAGCATCACGTCGATGCTCTTGGTCCCGCGTTCGATGATCTTGGTAACCGCGCCAGTCTTGCGGTTGAGGTGAAAACGGAGCGAAAGCTGGTGCAGATGGCCGAACACATGCTCGGTCAGGCGCCTTGTAGCCTCCTGCCCCACTCGCTCAAAGGCGACGTTGCGGATATTGTCGAACAGCACCGAGGCGAAGCGCGCCCCGACATAGGCAACCACGAGCGCGATGGCGAGACCGACCGCAGGCTGTAGCCCCGGCGCCATTCCATCGATAACCCCCTTATAGGCAAAGGGCATGACAAGCCCCGCCGCCTTGCCCAGCAGCACAAAGCCAAGCGCAATGACCACGCGACGGCGAAGCGCGGGCGCATCGGAGGGCCAAAGATAGATGAGAAAACGCCGAAGCGTCGCCAGCACAGGCGGAACGGGCTGGTTTTCGGCGGCTGGTTCAGGCGGCATATATGGCCATGTAGTGCGCGGGGCGGCAAAGTCCACCGGCGCGTGACATCAGGCGGCCAGTCACCTTGCCCCTGACGCGGGTCCGGCCCTTAATCGCCGTCCTTCAGATCGCGCGCCACCTTGGGATCGCGCAGCAATCGGTCGATATGCCCGCCCTCGTCGAAACTCTCGTCGATCAGAAATTTGAGCTTCGCTGCATATTTAAGCTTCGTCCGCGCCGCGACTTCGCGCTGAAGGTAAGCGGTATTGGTCCGCAGCGCCTTGAGCACCGCCTCCTCGTCATTCCCGAGCAGGGGCTT
>CBHCMH010000543.1:0-1843 GCA_965974445.1 uncultured Rhizorhapis sp. | reverse complement strand
GCAATCGCGCGGGCCTGTGGCCCGCTCACCCTCTTCCAACTCCGCCTATGCCCGGCTGCGCCGTGCCAAGGCTCCGTATCCTTCTCCCATCAAGGGAGAAGGATTTGAGAAGACGCTTAATGGGTCATGCATCATGCAGACCCGGACAAGACAAGAATAAGAAGAAACAATGCCTACCCAGACCTACGACGTCATCATCATCGGCTCCGGCGCCGCCGGCCTTACCGCCGCGATCAACCTTGCGCAAGACAAGAAGGTGCTTGTCCTTGCGAAGGGCGCGGTCAACAGCGGCTCGACCAACTGGGCGCAGGGCGGGATCGCCGCCGTGCTGGACGCGGGCGACACTTTTGAAAGCCATGTCCATGACACGATGGTCGCGGGCGCGGGGCTCAACAACCGGGAAACGGTCGAATTCGTCGTCTCGAACGCGCCCGCCGCGATCGAGCGGCTGGCGGCGCTCGGCGTCCCGTTCAACGCCGATGAGGATTTCGGCGAGCGCTGGCATCTGACGCGGGAGGGCGGACACAGCCACCGGCGGATCGTCCATGTCGATGACGCCACGGGCGCTGCCGTGCAGGAGGCGCTGACCCGCGCGGCAGAGGCCAATCCCAACATCACGCTGATGCCCGACATGGTCGCAATCGACCTCATCACCAGCCGCCATGGGGAGAAATATTCGGGCGATGGCCATGTCTGGGGCGTCTATGCCTTCAACCGGGCGACCAACCATGTCGATGCCTTTGTCGGCCGCGCCACCATTTTGGCGACGGGCGGAGCAGGGCGAACCTATCTTTTCTCGACTGCGCCGCGCGGCGCGACGGGCGACGGCATCGCCATGGCCTGGCGCGCGGGATGCCGCGTCTCCAATATGGAGATGAACCAGTTCCACCCGACCTGCCTTTACAATCTGGAGGTCAAGAATTTCCTGATTACCGAGGCGATGCGCGGCGAAGGGGGGCTGCTCAAGCTGCCGCCGGGCGTTCCGGGCGGCGGCAAGCGCTTCATGGACCGGCATGACAAGCGCGGCGAGCTGGCGCCGCGCGACGTGGTGGCGCGCGCCATCGACCATGAGATCAAGCGGCTGGGCCTCGACTATGTCCACCTCGACATCAGCCACAAGCCGCCCGAGTTCATCAGAGAGCATTTCCCGACCATCCACGCCCGGCTGCTCGCGCTCGGCATCGACATCACCAAGGAGCCGATCCCGGTCGTTCCGGCGCAACATTACACCTGTGGCGGGGTCATCATCGATCTGGACGGCCGCACCGACCTTCCGGGCCTCTATGCGGCGGGCGAAGTGACGGAGAGCGGGCTTCACGGCGCCAATCGCCTCGCGTCCAATTCCCTGCTCGAATGCTTCGTCTTTGGCGAGGCGGCGGCGGCGCACATCCACGCCCATTGGGACAGCCTGCCGCCGCCCCCGCCGATCCGCGCCTGGGACGAAAGCCGCGTCACCGACAGCGACGAGGAAGTCATCGTCCAGCACAACTGGCGCGAAATCCGCCGCTTCATGTGGGACTATGTCGGCATCGTGCGCACCACCAAGCGGCTGGAGCGGGCGCTGCACCGGGTCAATCTGCTCGCGCAGGAGGTGGACGATTATTACGGCAATTTCCGCGTGACGCCCGACCTCATCGAACTGCGCAACCTGCTCGAGGTCGCCCGCCTGATCGTCCGCTCCGCGCTGCACCGGAAGGAAAGCCGGGGACTGCACTATACGCTCGATTACCCCGGCATGCTGCCCGACGCGGCGGACACGATTCTGGTGCCGTGAGGAGGTTTGGGTGGGTTGCTGCCGTTCAGCCCCAAGTCAATTCCGTCGTCCCTGCGCAGGCAGGGACCC
>CBHCMH010000542.1:0-1844 GCA_965974445.1 uncultured Rhizorhapis sp. | reverse complement strand
GACATCAAACAGAGAGCACTAGTTTTCTTGAGTTTGGTGGAAGTATGGGCGATCGGACTCTGCTGTCAACAGAACGTCCTACTTGCGATCCAAAAGTATTATGGTCGGATCCGTGTCAGACTCATCCTTCGCATACTGCTGACACCGCGCGAGATAGAAGCGGCTGGGACCATCATCCTCGTACTCTTCGAGGATAGACTTAAATAGCGCGCTTGCTTCGTGCCACTGCCGTGCATGCATGACGTCTAGCGCTCGCTCAAATCTCGTGCACAAATCGACCTGGCTGTCGGTTGCCTCGAAGCGCTGCACCAGGATTTGAGAAACTGGCGTCACTTCGGCTTTTCCGAGCAAGCGGAAGGATCCTACTGGACGAGTCAGAAATCCCGATGAAAGGCCGCCCATAACCGACTGTGCCGCTAGAACATGAGTGCCAAGCTCCTTGTTCAGGCTTTCGAGACGGGACGCCGTATTCGCCGGGTCGCCGAGAATGCTGTACGCGAGACGGCCGCCGCCGCCGGTATGCCCGACGTAGAAGTGACCATCCTGCAATCCGATCCGCGCGTTCAGCTGGAACGAGCCATCCTGTTTGCTGAACGTTTCGATGGCCCGCATCACATCAAGTGCCGCGAGGACGGCCTTCTTGCGCACCGCCAAACTAGGATCCGTTCCTATCCACGCACACATGATCGTGTCGGCGTGAAAGTTGGTGATGTCCACGGCGTGTCGCTTGAGAGCGTGCGCAATCGCATCGAAATAGGCGTTCATGAAGATCGCCAGCTCCGTTGGCGACTTCTTCTCTGCGATCGCGGTGAAGCCAGACATGTCGGTGGCAAGGCAGGTGCCGTATACGACCTTGTCCGCCTTGCTGGGATCCAGATGCTTCTCGGTCAGGTCCCGGACGATGTTCTCGGGCAGGTAATAGCTGATTGCCCGGCTCATCTTCTTCTCAAGGCGACGCTCGACAAGGTACTGGCCCATTAGGCCGATCAGCATGGCAATCGGCAGCTGCACCAGAATGGGAATGCCAAGCGGCAACCACAGATCCGCGGTGTTGAAGTTCCATTGCGCCGCGGCCACGTAGACGGCGGAAGCAGCAAGCCCGAACATCACGCCAATTATCGCAGGCAAAAGGTATAGCGCAGCGCCGACTGTGAAACCAAAGGCGAGCGTAAGGGTCATTGTGGCAGCCAAAGAGGTCGGTCGCAGCGAGCGGTCCGTCAGCAGATTGGCAAACGCCGTCGCCATTATTTCGACGCCGCTGAGATCGACACCGTCCGCGTCGGTGAATACCGTGTAGAATCGGTCGGGTTGCTCCGGCTCGGCCAGGTCGGAATAACCGATAAAGACCACCTTACCCTTGAGATCCAGGTGGCGTGGCATGGCCACCTGCAGCTCCGGCTTGAGCACCACCTGATAGGGAACTCTCGCGATCGTGCCGGGTGGGCCGTAAAAGTTCAGATAGCGGTTGGCCGAACCTGTATAGAGAGCAGCAAGGGCTCCGAGTTCGCGCTGGTCCCGATCGCTCATCCCTGGCATGTTCGCGACCACAGTTTGGAGCCGGTCGCCATAGCTTTGATCCGACCTCAACCGATTTCGCAGACTCACCATAAACAGCGCGGGGTCTGGCGCATCGGTCGCGGCCGCGGCGGATGGTGGCACCAAGTCGAGGGTCTGGATACCGGTCCGTTGCAGCGCCGTGATCAAATGGTCGTATTGGGGCATGACATAGAACTGCAGCGCGATCGCGGCGATTGTCGGAGCGTTGCCGGTGCTCGGCTTGAAGGTCCAAAACTCAAAGGCGCTCCGTCCCAGCTTGGGCAGAGGAAATGACCCAAGGGCCTTGG
>CBHCMH010000541.1:0-1845 GCA_965974445.1 uncultured Rhizorhapis sp. | reverse complement strand
GCGCAGGCCAAGATCATGGCCAACAAGACTCAGGAAAAGGGCCTGCTGATGGTCCACACCGGAAAGGGGAAGGGCAAGACCAGCGCGGCGTTGGGCATGGTGGTCCGCGCCATCGGCCATGGCATGAAAGTGGGCGTGGTCCAGTTCGTCAAGGGCGCCATGACGACCGGTGAGAAGGCCGTGTTCGACGCCTTTCCGGACAATGTCGAATTCAAGCCCATGGGTGAGGGCTTTACCTGGGACACGCAGGACCGCGCGCGCGACATCGCCGCGGCCCGCGCCGGTTGGGACGAGGTGAAGCGCATGATCGCCGACCCGGCCTATCACATGGTGTTGGCCGATGAACTGAACATCGTCCTGCGTTATGACTATCTGCCGCTTGACGAAGTACTGGCGGTCCTCACCGCGCGCGACGAGATGAAGCATGTCATCGTCACTGGCCGCAATGCGCCTGAGGCGCTGATCGAGGCGGCCGACCTCGTCACCGATATGACCATGGTGAAACATCCCTTTCGTTCGGGCGTGAAGGCCCAACCCGGCATTGAATTTTGACAGGGGATCGAATTCTGAGCGAGGCTTCACCTCTGTTTGACGCGGAGTTTGCCGAGCGCTTCACGCAATTGCTGCGCTGGCGCCGCGATGTCCGGCATTTTGATCGTCGTGCCGTGGCGGAAGAGGATATGCGCGCGATGTTGACCTCCGCCTCCTTGGCGCCTTCGGTCGACATTGCCCAGCCCTGGCGTTTCGTGCGCCTGCGGTCGCCTGGTATCCGCGATGCGGTCGCCGCCCATGTCGATGAGCAGGACGTGCATGCGGCGGAGCGCTATTTCGGGCAGGAGCGGTATGAGCACTACCTGTCACTCAAGTTGCATGGATTGCGCGATGCACCAGAACCGACGGCGGGGTTCTGCGATGAACAGCCTGGGGCGGGGCATGGCGTCGGCATTGCCACCATGCCCAAATGCTGCGCTATTCCTGGTGCTGGCGATCCACAATCTGTGGTTAGCGGCGCGGCTGCACGGCATTGGCCTTGGCTGGGTGTCATCCTTGATCCACCGACCGTCAAGGCCATGCTGGCCGTGCCCGGCACTTGGTCGCTGATTGCGCTGCTGTGCATCGGTTACCCAGCGGACACATCCGACACACCCGAACTGGCGCGGCTCGGCTGGCAGCCCCGTGAGCCATGGAGCGACCGGGTATTCGAGCGATGATCTCCAATCGAAAGACAAGAAGACCATGCTGATACCCGTGGAGGACGGCCCCGCAGTCGTCGCCTGCAACACCTGCCGTCACAGCGCAGACGCGCGCGAGGATGACGCCGGGATGCGCGGCGGGGCGCGGATGGTGGCGGCGTTGCGCTCGGTTCAGGAGAGCGATGCTCGCTATGCCGGGGTCGCCGTGCAGGAAATGCCCTGCCTGTTCGCCTGCACCGACTTCTGCACCATACACCTGCGCGCGCCGGGCAAAGTTGGCTATGTGCTGGGCCGGTTCACTCCGGACGAGGAGGCCGCCACCGCCATTCTGGACTATGCCGTCGACTATGCGGCAAGCGAGCATGGCAGGGTGCCGTTCAAGCAATGGCCGCAGGGCGTGAAGGGGCACTTCATCACCCGGACCCCGCCGCCGGGCTTCGTCGCGGAATGAGCTGGTTGGCGCTCAGCAGCGTCTATCTCAATCTCTATACGGAAGTGTTCAAACCGTTGGTGGCCGTTTTTTCCCCGCTCACACCCAGTCCCCGCGATGAGGTTCGGTTCGTGCCGAGCCGCGGCCGCGCTATGACGATGACCGCGCCGTGGCGTTGGCGCAGGCCGAAGGCGCAACACGTGGTTTTTCAGTGCCGATGGG
>CBHCMH010000540.1:0-1846 GCA_965974445.1 uncultured Rhizorhapis sp. | reverse complement strand
ATCGCCGATACCATCGTTGGTTTCGACCGTACCTGGCGTGCCGCCCGGCACTGGCCCGCCATCGCCGCCCACCACGCTGCCCGGCCCCTTGATACGCAGATAGGGGATGGAGGCCCGGACAAAGAACGGCCCCGCCTTCACTTTCAGGGAGAAGGGAACGGCCAGAATCTTTGTATCCTGCGGGTCGCCATAGTCGCCGCTCGAATAATCGACGCCGGTTCCGACCTGGATATAATCGTCGTCTGCCGCCGCAGCGGTACCATGCAGCGCGAATGGAGAGGCGGCGAGAATGGAAAGCGCCGCCAAACGAGTGATATGGGTCATGCTGATCTCTCCCTGAAATGCGTTTTTTTAACGATCGACAAAAAACAGCCGGCAGAAACGCCCATAGGCGTTCCTGCTAGCTGCGAATTTAGGCAAAATTACGGTCGATTAGCCACCAAGGCCGGGGCGATCCGGACGTTCCGGCCGCTCAGGGCGGTCCGGCCGGTCAGGCCGATCGGGACGATCCGGCCGATCAGGGCGGTCAGGGCGATCCGGCCGTTCGGCTCTGTCGGCCTTATCCGGTCGCGAGGGACGGTCGGCATGGTCGTGCTCTACCGTGGTGACCACGTTACCATCTGCGTCGGTTGTCTTGATGACCCGGGTTTCATTGCCGCTGGGTGTCGTGACCGTCTGGATATTTTGGACCTGGTCCGTGGTGGTGGTTTCGTTGCCTTCGGTATCCGTCGTGGTCGTCGTGGTTGTCTCGCGCGTCCGCAAAACGGTGGCGCCGCTCCCGTTTGCGGTCGGCTCAGCCAGCGCCTCGGTCGTGGTTTCGGTGACAGGCGCGGGCGGGTCTTCGGTCGTTTGCGCGACGGCGGCTACAGAAATGGATCCTATGAGGACGGCTGCGCCCATCAAGAGATTGCGTTTCATGCTTATGCTCCTTGTCATTGCACCCACTTTTATCATTTTTGCATTCCTGCGCTTCTTTGTTCCCCCCATGGACCTTAACAAACGCTTACAGGTTGGCGGATATAACGGACCAGGAACGGCTTTGCGGCGAACTGTTCCATGCTGGCGGCGAATTTCCGCGGTTTAGATCCCGCCAGAGGTGCCCCGCCTGACCAACTTCACGATTGCCAGGAGGATAATGGCTCCGAGCAGCGAGTAGAGCACCGCCATGAGGTTAAGCGGTGCGTTGATGATCGATGCGCCGCCACCAAACAAAAACCCTGCGATGAGTGCGCCGACGATGCCGATTACGATGTCGAACAGGATTCCACCGCCACTGCGCATGATCATGCCAGCCACCCATCCAACGAGTGCGCCGACGATCAGAATGATGATAATGCCCATAATGTCCTCCAATGAGGCTGCAATCACCTGGATTGCGAGTCATAGACTCTTTCGGTCCTGCAACGGTTCCCAAAAGAATAACCCCGCCGCGGATCAGCCGTCGGACGCTGGTCGCCGGCCACCACATTTCCTTCCCACCGTGAAGTTAGCATAACTACCTGAAAACACGGGATATTTACTGCATTTCCAACAGCAAATCGCCCCTCAAAAACACCCCCCATATGCGCGATGTTAGTGAAGTTATCGCACCCTCAACCCAGACCGAAAAGCCGGTTCAACGACCGGTCCAGCGTCATCAGCTGCCACAGCAGCCGCCCATGATCGGCCAGCCCGCTCTTGTGATCCGCCGCCGCCCCCGCAATCACCTTGCCGTCGAACCAGCCGGTGCGCGCCAGTGCCGATCCGCCCGCGATTCCCGCCGCTTCTCTCGCCAGCGGTCCGCGGAACCAGTCGCTGATCGGCGTGACGAAGCCCATTTTCGGGCGGTAGAGAATGTCGTGCGGCA
>CBHCMH010000539.1:0-1848 GCA_965974445.1 uncultured Rhizorhapis sp. | reverse complement strand
GGTCACACTGGGCCTGGAGCTGAAGGAGGCCGTCGCAGGATTGATCGTGCTCAGCAGCCTCCGGGGTGAAGGCGCGGCGCTGGCCTTTCAGGCGCTGCTGGAACAGGCCTATCCCGAAGCACGCGAAGAAACCCCGCCTCCGCCTGAACTGACCGTCGCGCCGGGGGAAGCACTGGCGAACTTCACCAGCTATTTCGGTACGGTTCCGGCGCCGCTGGCGCTGATGCTGAAACTGCTGCCCAAGGGGGCCGACGCCTATTATCTGATGCGCAAGGGCAGCATCGATTGCAACCCGCTCAGCCCAAAATATGGGGAATTGCTGCTGATCGTCATACTGGCGGCGGACTACAGCCCGATGACCGCAACCCATGTTCCCGCCGCGCGCAAGGCGGGCGCGTCCGACGAAGAAATCGCCGAAGCCATCATCTGCGCCATCCCGGCCGGCGGCATCGCGGCATGGATGGGCGCTGCGCCCTTCCTGGCGGCCGAATAGCGGCGCCATGCAGGTTGAACCCATTTCCTATCGCGTAGAGGCCGGCGTGGCGGTTGCCCGGATAGGTAATCCGCCGGTCAATGCGCTTGGCCCCGGCGTCCGACATGGCCTGATGAAAGCTATCCAGGCGGCATCGGCCGATCCGCAGGTCGCGGCGCTGATCCTGACCGGCACCGGCAATGCCTTTGTCGGCGGCGCGGATATTCGCGAATTTGGCAAGCCCTATGCCGACCCCAACCTATGGGATATCAACAACGCGCTCCTGACGATGCGCAAGCCGGTCGTCGCCGCGATCAATGGCTTCGCCTTTGGCGGCGGGTTCGAATTGGCGCTGCATTGCCATTGGCGAGTCGCATCGCCGAATGCCAGCATAGGGCTACCTGAGGTGCGTCTTGGGCTGATGCCGGGGGCGGGCGGAACGCAATATTGGACCCGTCTGGCCGGCCCCGAGTCGGCGCTGAAATCGCTGACCAGTGGCGCACCAGTGAGTGCGCGGGATGCCAGTGCACTGGGCCTGATCGATGCCGTAGTGGACGGCGACATACTGGCTGGCGCGATAGATTTCGTCCGGCATCGGCTTGGTTCGGCACTGCCGGACATGGCCGCACGGACCCAGCGCATCAATGATGTCGATCCGGAATTATTCGACCGTTTCCGTGCTGAAAACGCCGCCCGCTGGAAGGGTCCGTTCGCGCAGAACAGGATCGTCGATTGCATTGAGGCGGCCTGTTTCCATCCCCTGCCGGAAGGCCTTGCCCTGGAAAAGGCGGCCTTCGCCGAATGCGAAGCCAGTCCCCAGGCCAAGGCGCTGATGCACCTCTTCTTCGCCGAGCGGAAGGCGGGGAAAATTTCCGACACGAATCAGGGCGGAGAAGCGGAACGGGTGGAAATCAGGTCTGCCGGAGTCATTGGCGCTGGGACCATGGGCGGCGGGATCGCCATGGCGCTCGCCAACGCGGGCATTGCCGTGACGCTGATTGATGTCTCCGACGCCGCGCTCGACCGTGGCTTGGACATTGTTGCAGGCAATTATGCCACGTCAGTCAAACGCGGCAGCATGAGGCAGGCAACGGCCGATGCCGCGCTGGCGCGGATCGGGCGGACGACCGCGCTCGAAGATCTGAATGGCTGCGATCTCATCATCGAGGCCGTGTTCGAGGATATGGACGTCAAACGCGATCTGATCGCCCGGCTGGACAGCGTATCGCGGCCTGACGCGATTTTGGCGAGCAACACCTCCACTCTGGACATCGACGCGCTGGCGGCAGCCTCGACCCGGCCGGACCGCTTCGTGGGAATGCACTTCTTCAGCCCCGCCAACGTCATGAAACTGCTGGAGGTGGTGCGCGGCGGGC
>CBHCMH010000538.1:0-1852 GCA_965974445.1 uncultured Rhizorhapis sp. | reverse complement strand
CAACCGGGCTGGCCGCGACGGGCAGCCACGACATCGTGGTCGAGAAGGCCTTCATCCCCGAATATCGGACACATAAATTCATCGACGGCTTCAACGGGACCAGTCCGGGCCGGCAGTGGAATGACAACCCCCTCTATCGCATGCCCTTCATGCTCGTGTTCATGCGGGGGATCACCAGCGGTCAGATCGGCGCGCTGCAGCATTTCCTCGATCTGTTCAAGGCCTATGCCAAGGACAAGGTGTTCATGGGCAGCAAGACCGCCAAGGATCCCGACGCCCAGCTGGCGGTGGCATCGGCCGAAGCGGGCATAGACGAGATGAAAAAGGTGATGTTCGCCAATTTCGAGATCATGCAGGACTATGCGGAGCGGGGCGAGATGCCGCCGCTGGACATGCGCCACATGATGCGGTTCCAGAGCGCGAGCGTCGCTGACCGCTGCGTCAAGCTCGCCGAGGGCATGCTGACGGTGGCAGGGGGCGGCGGTGTCTACGACACATCCAACATGGGCCGCATCTATCGCAACATGCTGACCGGGCGCCAGCATGCCGCAGCCCAGTACCGCATCTACGGACGCACTTATGGCGACAAGCTGATGGGCGGCGAACCGTTCGACATGATGCTCTAAGCCGGCAGGGTCCGGGATTCGGCGGACGACACCGTCCCCGGTCGGACCCTGTTTTCGCACGCGCTTCGGCTGTGATGAAGGGAGAGGAAGATGAGCGGCAAGGCCAGAGCGGTACTCAACCTCGTCGAAGCATGGGCGCGCCGCGACATCGACTTCATGATGGCGCAATTTGCCGATGATGCGATATTCGAGAATGTGCCGATGGACCTGATCGTCGGCAAGGACGACATACGGGCAGCCAATCAGGCCTTCATGGCCATGTATCGGGAGGCGCCATGGGAAATCCATCATATTGTGGAAGCGCCCGATGGCACGGTGCTGACCGAACGGTCCGACATATTCATCCTCAACGACGGACGCAGGACAGAATGTCGCGTGATGGGCGCCTTCACGGTGAACGACGACAATCTCATCGTGCATTGGCGGGACTATTTCGATCTTGCGGACTGGAACCGGCAGTTGGGGGCGGATCCGGATTTCGGCCGCAAGGGGTATCGGCAAACGGAAGTGGCCACCACGGCTGGGGAGTGATCGATGTTGAAGGACATGTTCGTTGAAATGGCCAAGGGGCGCGAAACGCCGGCTGGCGACAGAATTCGCGACCTCGTCACCCGGTATCTCGCGACCTTTGCGACGGGCGACATAGAGGCGCGCGTCGCTTTATTCGCGCCTGATGGGTCCTTCGAGGACCCGGTCGGTACCCCGCCCATGGTCGGCCATGATGCGTTGCGCGCCTTCTTCTCTCAGGGCAGCGCCATGAAAATATCCGCTGAACTGGAACGGATCGTCATTTGCGGCAATGAAGCTGCCTTCGCCTTTCGCGCCCGGCTGGACGCGGGGGAGGGTGGACAGGTCACTATCCACCCGTTCGAGACGCTGGTGGTGGGCGACGACGGCCTCATTGTACAGATGCGTGCCTATTTCGACGCCGGCTCCATAAGCTGATTTTCGGAAACAGCCAGGAAATCCGGCAGGCCCTTGACGCTGATGCGATAATTCAGCCGCGCCTTGTCCGGGGCGTCGGAATATTCGATGGGCGTCGCCCGGTGCATCACCGACAGATTGTCCCACAGCAGCACGTCGCCCGGCATCAATTTATAGTCCTGCAGGAATATCGGCGCGGTCGCGTGGCTCTTCAAATCGTCCAGAAGCGCCAGTCCTTCCGCTTCGTCCATCCCCTCGACCGCGAAGGCGGAACCACCCAGCCCGTATAGCGCCTTCATGCC
>CBHCMH010000537.1:0-1853 GCA_965974445.1 uncultured Rhizorhapis sp. | reverse complement strand
CCTTCCTGATCCAGGATGGGCGGGTGCTTGCCGCGGCCGTGCGGGAAATCGAAATCCGGAAATCCGGCTTCGAACGCTTCGTCGCCATGGCGGCGGAGGATTGGTCCTTCCTTTACGGACTTACCGCCACGGCCTTTGCCCTGGTGCTGGGCTGGGCGGCGGGCTACGCTTTCAAACGCAAGTGATCGGCCTTCCACACACGGCCTGCCTTGCCCAGCACGGGATTTGCCGCGTCGGGACTGGCGCTGCTTGCCGGAATGGGGAATGGGCGATCGGATGACCCATGGTGTGCATCCTTGCTGAAACAGACTGACAGCCGCTCTCCCTTTCCGGATGGGTTGCACATGGCCCGGCTTTCCGGAGCCATCGCCGTTTCCCGCGTAATCTGCGTCCTCGGTGTGGTCTATGTCCATGCCTGGACCGGCCTTGGCGGCATGGACCTCGTTAAAGCGGACGCGACCGGACAGGGCGCGATGCGCTGGGCGCTGATGGAGCTTCTGGGGCGAAGCGCCGTCCCGCTGCTCGGCATGATTTCCGGCTGGCTGGTTGCCGGTTCGGCCTGTTCCAGACCTTATGGCCGCTTTCTGAACGGCAAGGCCCGGACGGTTCTGCTTCCATTGTTGCTCTGGAACCTATTGGCGATGCTGATCGTGTCGGGCGGGGCCTGGCTGGGCTGGTTGCTGGCCCCGGTGCCAAGGTCGATCGGAGAGGCGCTCAACCAATTGCTGTGTCTGGTGTCGCCCAATGAGGTCAATGTGCAGATGGCATTCCTGCGCGACCTTTTCGTCTGCATGGCGCTGGCCCCGCTGCTTGCGCGGCTTCCGGTGAAGTGGCTTGCCCTTGCGGGCGGCGTCGCGGCGGGATGGACCATCTCCGGGTTGATGTTTCCGCTGCTGCTGCGGCCGGCAATCCTGCTGTTCTTCATCCTTGGCATTCTGGTCAGGCGGGGGCGCTGGGAACTGCGCGCGGCGGGAGCACCCCTGGGACTGACGGCGGTTGTTTTTGGCGTCTGCGCGCTGGCAAAGGCGGGGCTGTCGGCGTGGGCCGCGCCCGTGGGCATGGCGCACCCGCATTTGATGGCGGCTTTCGACCTGGTGTTGCGCCTCGCCGCCGCCCTGTTCTTCTGGCGTGTCGCGTGGGATCTTGCCGGGCGGGGCAGCGGCGCGCTTTTACAGCGGCTCGAACCCTATGCTTTCCTCATCTTTTCCGCGCATCTCATCATGATCTGGCTTGCCGGACCGCTGATCGGGCGCGTGACGGGCCCGCTTGGCTCTCCGCTCTATCCGGCCATTCTTCTGCTTCAACCGCTGATGGTGGCGGTGGCCGGCGTGGCGCTCGGCCGCGTGCTCATGACTGTCGCGCCACAGGCCGCATGGTTGCTGAGCGGCGGGCGGCTGAGGGATGAGCGGGTGTCGGGTCAGCGTGAGAATGGCTGGAAAATGGAGCAACGCATCGCCGCCTTGGGTCGCAGATCGAAGCTTCGGCGCTTTCCCTGAAGCGCATTGCTGCCAAAAGCAATCGGCAGCGTTTCCCGCTTGGTAACCAATTGACGGCAATGTGCCGTTCATGACGACGCAAGTACTGCCCCGGGCGCGGTTACAGGAGCTGGATGCGCTACGAGGGCTGGGCGCTCTGGGCGTTGTCATTTTTCATTACAGCGTGCGCTTTCACGAGCTGTTTCCGGCTGCGCGGCATGTGCCCTTCGCTTTTGCGGGTGGAAACTATCGAGTTTATCTTTTCTTCGCGATATCGGGCTTCGCGATCTTTTTCACGCTGGACAAGATCAGGTCGGTCGCGGATTTCATTGTTGCCCGAGTGGCGCGGCTTTACCCGACCTATTGGGTAGCGATCTC
>CBHCMH010000536.1:0-1854 GCA_965974445.1 uncultured Rhizorhapis sp. | reverse complement strand
TGATGATGCCGTCGCGATTGCGGTCATAACGGGCAAAGCGTTTTTCCTCCCGCGTTTGCGGCGTGGCGCTGGGCGGCATCGGTGGCGGAGCGCCGGTCTGACCTGATGCGGCGACGGGCAATGCATCCAGCGCGACGACCGAAGGCGGCGGAGCTGCCGCAATGACACCCTCATCGCTATGCGCCCGGCTTTGCCACCAGAATATGCCAGCCCCCGCAAACAGCAGCGCTGAAGCGGCGCCCGCGATAAATCGGACAATCATGCCGTCATCCCCCATCCGTTCCGGTCAATGCTAAACCGCTGCCCAGTCTTTTCAAGCGCTTAACCGAGCCGCATTCCCAGCCACAGCAATCGGCCATATTGCCGCAGATCGAGCCGGGGCGGCGCGCGGCGGCCTTGCCCTGCGTCCCGGCGCGTCAGGCCCGTCAGGATACGCAATGATGCCAGCGAACGGGGCCAGCCCCTTTCCGGCACATCGGCCAGAAATTCCGGCGTGATCGCAATCGCCCGTTCAGCGGTTGCGGCATCGCTCAAATGCCCCGAAAGATCCCACAGCGCCCACGCCATGCCCGCCTGCGCCAGCCAGGGCGGACAATCGCCCGCAAGCCACCCGATCTGCCGGAACAGCCCGCCGCCGCGATTCTCGGCAAAGGCGACAAGCTGGCTGTCGCTGAGCGGCAGCGGCTCCAGCAGCACCTCCCACCCTTCGATGGCGGACAAGAGCCCATGGGGCTCCGCACGCGCCAGCACCTCCTGCCGCAAAGCCTCGACCAGGGGTTCCCCCGCCCCCTTCCCTTCCCGCAAGGCTTCATGCCACCAGGTCAGCCGCATCTGCCCGATCATCGGCTCGCTCGTAGTGCGCACGATGTCGGCCAGACGTGCGTCGAACGCCCAGATATGGCGCATGCCCTCTTGCAGAGCCTTCGGAGCATAGGCCGTGATCAGGCGATGCAACGGGGGCAATTCCGATATTATGTCAGTCACCTGCTGTTCGCCCCTGCTATTCGCAGGGGCAATATGACTGCCGTTGCTGAATGACAAGATGTCAGGGCTGGTAAGCGCGGCGGGTATGACTCAAGGTGACAGGGTCGGTTTCGAAGAAAACGAAATTCAGCGGTGCGGAATAGCTCATCGTCACATCCACATAGGATACGCCGTTGCTCGTCCCGTGCGTGACCGAAGGGCCGGTGACATTCGCGGCATCCAGCCCAAATCGTTTATCATTAACCCGCGCGATGATCGCGCTATCGTTCGGATTGGGATAGATGGTGGCGTATCTGGCGCCTTCCTCGACGGCTTGCTGCAGGCCCGCATTGGCCATGAACAGGATGCCGAGCTGAATTATGCCGATGATCAGAACCAGAAGCACAGGCACGGCAACAGCAAACTCGACCGCCGAAGCGCCACGCTCATTCCGAATCAGGTCAGTTTGCCTATGCATCACTGCACCCGGACTGCGGAGTAGCCGCTGATGCTGATGCTCCCATTGTCGCTGTCCGGAACGAGAAAGGAAAACATCGGATCATAGCTGCTTGTTATGCTGATCGAGACGAAGCGCGCCATTTGCGCCCCGCTGGTGGTGCAGGTATCGCTGAATGAAGACTGCCGGATGCCGTCGCACTCCAGCCACTTATCGACAACGACATTGTTTGACGGGACACCCGCAGCAGTGGCGGCATCCGACTGCAAATTGTTGAACGCAGCGCTGTTCAATCCGCCCGCTGTCGCCATTTCGATTGCGCGGGCGGCAGCCTGCTGCACCTGAAGCTTTTCTGAAAATCCCATCGCCAGGTCAGTTCCGCCCATGACGAACATGGCCAGCGTGGGACCGATCAAAGCCGTCTCCAGCACACT
>CBHCMH010000535.1:0-1866 GCA_965974445.1 uncultured Rhizorhapis sp. | reverse complement strand
GTCCGGAGTGGGGTCGCGATGCGGGCCGCGCTCAGGAAGGTCGGCGACGACATGGTCCGGGTCTTCATCCCGTTCGGCGCGCGCAAAAACGACCGTCCCGACCGGCTTTTTCTCACTACCGCCCTCCGGGCCGGCGATTCCGGTAATTGCCACCGCCACGTCCGCGTTCGATCGGACAAGCGCTCCCTGCGCCATGGCCCAGGCGACGGCGATCGAGACCGCGCCAAATGTTTCCAGCAAGTCCAGACTCACTTTCAGCATCTCGATCTTCGACTCGTCGGAATAGGTCACGAACCCCGTTACGAACACGTCCGACGATCCGGGAATTTCCGTGAGCGCGGCGGAAACCAGCCCGCCGGTGCAGCTTTCGGCAAGGGCGATCCGACGCCCGGCGGCGCGATTGGCCGCAACGACCCGGCGAGCTGCATCGACCAGTTGGGAGGGAAGAAGGGTGTCGGTCATGATGCCTAGAATACTCCGGGAAGGGAGAGGGTGGCAATGGCCTGGGCCGCTATGCCTTCGCCTCTGCCGGTAAAACCGAGCCGCTCTGTCGTGGTTGCTTTCACGCTCACTTTTTCCGCGCTTATGTCTAGGATTTCGGCGACTCGGGCACGCATCGCATCCCGGTACGGACCGATCTTCGGGGCTTCGCAGATAATCGTCAGATCGACATGCTCGATCCGTCCTTCCCGCGCGGTTACGCGGTCGCGGGCAAAGGCCAGGAAGGTGGATGATGCCGCCCCCCGCCATTGGGGGTCGGACGGAGGGAAATGGCTTCCAATATCCCCTTCGGCCAGTGCTCCGAAAATCGCGTCGGTCAGGGCGTGCAACGCGACATCAGCGTCGCTGTGGCCGCTCAGCCCTTTGGGATGCGGGATCTGAACGCCACAGAGCCAGAGTTCCTCGCCGGACACCAGACGGTGGACATCATAGCCCATCCCCGTGCGGGTCGAAAACCTGGCGGCGAGTCGCTGCTCCGCCAGCGCAAAATCCTGCGGATGGGTAAGTTTTTCGAGCATGCTGTCCCCCTCAACCAGCGCAACCGGATATCCTGCCGCCCGGGCCATCTGGGCATCGTCGGTGGCATCGGCAGCGTTTGCCCAATTCCGGTGAGCGATCAGAATAGCGTAAAAATCGAAGGCCTGCGGCGTTTGGACCCGGATCAGACCCGATCGATCGACGACATTGCCGAGCGAATCCATTCCCCTCGCCAATGTATCCACGACCGGCAGGACGGGAATCGCGCCCGCAGCGTCCTCCAACGCACATAATAGACGATCGATCAGCTGAGGCGGCAAAAACGGCCGCGCCGCGTCATGGATAAAAACATGATCGGCCCCGCCATTTGCCGCGATATGCTCCAGGCCCGCGCGGACCGACTGCTGTCTGGTCGCCCCGCCGATCACAAGGGCGGGCAGGGGGCGGGGATCAAGCGCGGTTTGGACCGCCTCCGATTGGCCGTCACCGATGACCAGCACAATTTGATCAAAGCCGCCATGACGGGCGAAAGCATCCACGGCGTGGGCCAGCAGGGTTTTCCCGGCAACGCGGCGAAACTGCTTGGGCTGGCCCTCACCTGCGCGCTCGCCGCGTCCAGCGGCCACGATCAGGGCGACATTTCGGTTCGTCTTGGTCACGCCGAGCGCCATAGCGCAGGCCTCCCTTGCCCGCCAGCGTCATAACGGCTAGGGCCTGCCTGTTTTTTAGGCAGGATGATGCGTAAACTCGATCCTATATCCATTGGTCCGATCCGGATCGACATGCCGGTCATCCTGGCGCCCATGACGGGCGTTACGGACATGCCGGTCCGGACGCTGGTGCGCCGCTACGGCTCTGGCCTCAATGTCACGGAAATGATCGCCAGCC
>CBHCMH010000534.1:0-1867 GCA_965974445.1 uncultured Rhizorhapis sp. | reverse complement strand
GGGGTCGGGGGAGGGCCTGTAATTTCGAGGGAGAGACATGCCCTCCCCTAACCCCTCCCGCATGCGGGAGGGGGATTACAACATCCCCAGTTCCAGTTTCGCTTCATCGCTCATCTTCTGCGGGTCCCAGGGCGGATCCCACACAAGGTTCACTTCAGCCACACCCACGCCCGGCACCGATCCAACGCGCAATTCCACCTCGGCGGGCATCGATTCAGCCACCGGGCAGTGCGGCGTCGTCAGCGTCATGGTGACGACGACATGGCCGTCGCCCGTCACATCGACTCCGTAGATCAGGCCAAGGTCATAAATATTGACCGGGATTTCCGGGTCGTAAATCTCCTTGAGCGCGCCGATGACGCCCTCATAAATATCCCCACCCGGTTCGCCCGTGCCGGTTTCGACGGGACGCTGCTTCAGGAAGCCGTCGAGATAGTCGCGCTTGCGTTCCATGGTGTCGCGCGGCGTTTCGGCGGTGTCCACGCGCGCCTTGGGCGGTGCTTCGACGCTGTCCACTTCCTCAACCACAATTTTCCGTTCTTCGCGCCTCCGAAGATTTTCCTCACTCGTTCAATTCCCCGCACCAGCGCCGCGATGTCGCTTTCATCATTATAGATGCCGAAGCTCGCCCGCGCCGTCGCCTCGACGCCCAGATGCCGCATCAGCGGCTGCGCGCAATGGTGGCCCGCGCGGATCGCCACGCCCTCTTCGTCCAATATGGTGCCGACATCATGGGGATGCACCCCCTCCAGCTCAAAGCTCAATATGCCGGCGCTATCCTCTGGCCCGAAAACCCGGACGCTGTTGAGGCCGGCCAAGGCCTCGCGCGCCTGCCGCACCAGTTCCACCTCATGCGCGTGGATGACGCCGAGGCCGACCTGTTCGACATAGTCGATGGCCGCCGCCAGCCCCACCACGCCGACGATATGCGGCGTTCCCGCCTCGAACCGTGTCGGCGGCGGCAGGAAAGTCGTCTTTTCGAACGTCACCTTCTCGATCATCGATCCGCCGCCCTGATAGGGGGGCATGGCGTCGAGTATCTCGCCCCGCGCCCACAATATGCCGATGCCGGTCGGCCCATAAAGCTTGTGCGCGGAAAAGACGTAGAAGTCGCAATCGAGCGCCTGCACATCGACGGCAACGCGAGGTACCGCCTGGCACCCGTCGATCAATATCTTCGCGCCCACGGCATGCGCCATATCCGCCGCGCGCCGCACATCGAGCAGCGATCCCAGGACGTTCGACACATGCGCCAGCGCCACCAGTCTGTGCCGGGGCGTCAGCATCGCCTGCATGGCGTCCAGGTCGATCTTGCCGTCCGGTGTCAGCGGCGCGACGTCGATGTGTGCGCCCACCCGCTCGGCGATGAGCTGCCACGGCACGATATTGCTATGATGCTCCAGCAGCGACAGCATGATGCGGTCGCCGCTTTTGAGGTTCGTTCCACCCCAGCTATTCGCGACAAGGTTGATCGCCTCGGTCGCGCCGCGCACATAGACGACTTCATTGTCGGACGCCGCGCCGATGAAATTCGCCACCTTCCGCCGCGCCGCTTCATAGGCCAATGTCATATTGGCCGAGCGGGCATAGACGCCGCGATGCACGGTGGCATAATCCTCGGCATAGGCGCGGGCGATCGCCTCGATCACCTGGCCCGGCTTCTGCGCCGTGGCGGCGGTATCGAGATAGTGCCAGTCGGCAATGCCGGGGAAATCGGCGCGCCAGCTTTTCTGGAGGAGGGTGGCGTTCACGTCATCGCCTCCAGCTTGGCAAGCGCCGCCTGTTCCATTTCCGCATGCACCCCTTCGTCCGCCACATCGTCGAACACGCCGGCGATGAAGGCACGCAGCATCAGCCTTTTGGCAAG
>CBHCMH010000533.1:0-1872 GCA_965974445.1 uncultured Rhizorhapis sp. | reverse complement strand
TGTTCGAGACCGCGCTGGAACCGGGCGAGCTTGTCCTGCAGGTGCGCATCCGCACTGATCAGGCATTTTCCTATGCCAAATTCCGGCACCCGGTTTCGGGTTACGCCATGACCGGCGTGGCCGTCGCCCATGGCCCCCGTGGCTGGCGGGTTGCAGTCACCGGAGCGGGCGCGGGGGCATTCCGGATGCCAGATGTCGAGCAACAATTGTTGCGCGACGGCAGCCCCGAAGGCATCGATCGCCTGACCTTCGATCTGCCGGAACTCATCAGCGATTTTCACGCGGGCGCGGACTACCGGGCCAATCTTGTGCGCGTGATGACACGGCGGGCGGTACATGCTCTGTCTGGAGGACAAAATGCCGACTGAGCTTCCCCGGTCGGGCCGTCTTGCCGCCAAGGTCGTCGCGATGACCGGCGCAACGGGGGGACTTGGCCTGGCGACCGCGCGATTGATGGCGCGCGAAGGCGCGAAGCTGGCTCTGACCGGATATTCTGACAACGGATTTGATTGCCGAAGGAACCGAGGTCGTTGCGGTTCCGGGTGACGCGACGCAGCCCGAAACCCACGCCGCGCTGGTCAACCTGGCCATGGAACGGTTTGGCGCCCTGCACGCCTGGTGCAATATCGCCGGCATTCTGGGGCCCGGCGATCTGGCCGACGTCACGCTGGCCCAGTTCGACCGTGTGATGCACGTCAACTGCTTCTCGCAACTCATCGCCATGCAGAAGGCCGCGCCGGCCATCCGCGCTTCGGGCGGCGGGGCGATCGTCAACGTTTCGTCGGTCGGGGGGCTGGTATCGCTGCCCCACATGAGCGTCTATTGTGCTTCCAAGGCGGCGATCATCGGTATGACGCGGGCATTGGCGGCCGAACTGGCGCCCGACATCCGATGCAATGTCATCTGTCCGGGCGGAATCGACACCGGCATGGCGCAAGGGCTTCTGGCCGGGTTACCGCCGGAGGACCGAGCGGATCTGCTGGCCAAGTTGACCGGTCGCCAGCACCTCAAGCGCTTTGCCCACCCTGCCGAGATCGCGAAAACGATCCTGCACCTCGCGTCGGATGAATCTTCATTCATGACGGGATCGGTCATCGCCGCGGACGGCGGCCACACCAGTTGGTAGACAAAGCGAAGGCGCCCGCCCCGTTGATGCG
This sequence comes from uncultured Rhizorhapis sp., assembly GCA_965974445.1. Lineage (GTDB taxonomy): Bacteria > Pseudomonadota > Alphaproteobacteria > Sphingomonadales > Sphingomonadaceae > Rhizorhapis. The sequence continues at coordinate 715 of CBHCMH010000533.1, read as the reverse complement.
GAGTGGGGTTGCGGCTAGTCTGGTCGGCATATGGTGAACGGGCCGCACTGCATGGACATGGTCAGCCACCCACGGGACGTCGCCCGATTTGTCGTCGAATGCGCCGAGGCCCGGATCGGCGTGGCGCTGGTTTTCGTCACTGCGGTCGATGGGGGCAGCATGCGCGAGCCCGGCCTGCGAATGGCGGTCAGCATTACGGGCGCCACAGCAGGCTATGTGTCGAACGGCTGCGTCGAGGCGGACCTGGTGACGCAAGCACGCAAGGCGATCGTCGAAAATCGGCCAGCGGCCGTGCAATATGGGCGGGGCAGCGGCCGGATCGACGTGGTGTTGCCGTGCGGAGGCCGAATCGAACTGTTGATATATCCCGTCGCAGATCATCATCTGCCGGCCCTGCGGGCCATGATTGAGGCGGAGCGGGAGGCCGGGGTGATCGCACTGGCGACGGACGGCTCGCTCCGGTGGCACCCTGGAATGGAACCTGTCTCGGCCGGCACAGCGGCCTATGTGGTTCGACCGAAGATCCGGCTATTGATCGTGGGATCCGGCGTGGAGGCGCTGGTCCTGGCGCGTCTGGCTGCGGCAGCCGATATGCAGGTCGAGGTGGTCTCGCCGGATGACATCACGCTGACCAAGGCACGCGACGCCGGAATTTCCGTGCGGGAACTGCGGGGGTTTTCGTCGCCCGTTGATTTGCGTATCGACGGAGGCACTG
>CBHCMH010000532.1:0-1874 GCA_965974445.1 uncultured Rhizorhapis sp. | reverse complement strand
TGCATCTGGGCGTCGGCAATATATTCGCGGGGCCGGTGGAGCTGGCCCGCTTTCTGATCGCGCTGATGTTCGTGGTGGATGTCGCCTTCGCCACGGTCGGCTACATGCTGACGGTAAAGCCGCTCGACGCGCATATCCGCTCGGCCAATCCCACCATGGCGGGATGGGTGGCGGCGCTGATCTGTTACCCGCCCTTTGTGCTGATGAACCATGGCGGGCCGCTGGATTATCATGCCGGGACGCAGGACTGGGCGTGGTGGTTTGGCACGCATCCGCTGCTATTGTGGAGCGTGGGGGCGGTGCTGGTGCTGCTGACGGGCGTCTATGCCTGGGCGACGGTGGCGTTCGGCTTGCGCTTTTCCAACCTGACGCATCGCGGGATATTGACGCATGGGCCGTACCGCTGGACCAAGCATCCCGCCTATGTGTCGAAGAATCTGTTCTGGTGGCTTTCGACGCTGCCGTTTCTGGTGACGAGCGGGAGCCTGGCCGACATGGTGCGCAATACCGCGCTGCTGGCGGTGGTGAGCGGCGTCTATTACTGGCGCGCGCGGACGGAGGAAGCCCATCTGAGCGAAGACCCGGCCTATGTCGCTTATGCCGAGTGGATGGAACGGAACGCGCCGTTGCCAAGGTTGATCGGCTGGGTGATGGGGCGGAAGAAGAGGCTTCAGTGTGAGTTGCAGGCCGCGGAATAATCCTCCCCAGTGGGGGAGGATATGGAGGCTTGGCGGCTATGCCGCCTAGCCGGAGTTGGAGAGGGGTTGTGCCCTCTCGATAGCGCGGAACCCCTCTCCCGCTGCGACTAAGGCCGGCTTCGCCGACCTAAGTCTCACTGGCCTTTCCCAACGGGAGAGGGGAAAGATCAGAAACTCTCTTCCTCATAGACATGGCTGACGTCGCCGTTCCAGGCGCCATGATAATGGTCGAGCAGCCGCTGGGCCGGGACTTTGCCCGTCGCGACGATCTCCTGCAGCGCGTCGAGATAGCCGGTTTCATTGTCGCCCGAGCCGTTCAGGCGGCCGCGCGCGGCGAGGCCGGAGGCGGAGATGTCCAGGATTTCGCGGGCGATGTCCCGGAGCTTGCGGCCGCCGGGAATGGGGGCATCGAGGGCGAGGCGGGGGACGGCGTCGCGCAGCGCCTGCCGCTCATCCATCGTCCAGCCTTTCACTACATCCCACGCCGCGTTGAGGGCCGTGCTGTCGTAAAGCAGACCCACCCAGAAGGCGGGGAGGGCGCAGATCCGGTTCCATGGCCCGCCATCCGCGCCGCGCATTTCCAGAAAGCTTTTCAGTCGCACTTCGGGAAAGGCGGTGGAAAGATGGTCTGTCCAGTCGCTCATTCGCGGCAGCTCGCCGGGCAGGGCGGGCAGCTCGCCTTTCAGGAATTCGCGGAAGCTCTGGCCCGCCGCATCGATATATTTGCCGTCTCGATAGACGAAGTACATCGGCACATCGAGCGCATAGTCGGCATAGCGTTCATACCCGAACCCGTCCTCAAACACGAAGGGCAGCATGCCGGTGCGCGCCGGATCGGTGTCGGACCAGATATGGCTGCGATAGGACAGGAACCCGTTTGGTTTGCCCTCGGTGAACGGGCTGTTGGCGAAAAGCGCCGTCGCCAGCGGCTGGAGCGCCAGCGACGTGCGAAACATCTTCGCCATCATCGCTTCGCTGCAATAATCGAGATTCACCTGAATGGTGCAGGTGCGCAGCATCATGTCGAGGCCCATGGAGCCCACGCGCGGCATGTGGTTCAGCATGATGCCATAGCGCCCCTTGGGCATGACGGGCAGCTCTTCGCGCGTCTTGTCCGGCCACATGCCGAGGCCCAGGAAGCCCAGGCCCAGCATGTCGCCGACGGCCTTTACCTGT
>CBHCMH010000531.1:0-1885 GCA_965974445.1 uncultured Rhizorhapis sp. | reverse complement strand
CCCTCCGATATTGACCCTTGGGTGCACGACTGGCGCGGGCGCTATCATGGCGCGGCCCGTGCCATCCTGGCTCCGGCCTCCACGGAGGAAGTGGCGGCGGTGGTCGCGTTGGCCGGGAAACTGGGCGTGCCACTGGTACCGCAGGGTGGAAACACGTCCATGGTCGGGGGCGCAACGCCGCCCGCGGATGGCAGCGCCCTCATCCTATCGCTGCGGCGGATGAACCAGATCCGGGAGATCTCGGCACAGGATAATCTGGCGGTCTGCGAAGCCGGCCTGATCCTCGAAAATCTCCATGAAGCAGCGCAGGCCATAGGACGGCGTTTTCCGCTCAGCCTCGGCGCCAAAGGCTCGGCGACGATCGGCGGCCTCATTTCCACCAACGCCGGCGGAACACAGGTGCTGCGGCACGGCACCATGCGGGCGCTGGTGGAAGGGATAGAGGCGGTGCTGCCCGACGGCAGCATCCATCATGGACTTGGAGCGCTGAAGAAAGACAATCGCGGCTATGACCTGAAGCAACTGCTGATCGGCGCGGAAGGAACTATCGGCGTCATCACCGCCGCCACCCTGCGCCTGGTGCCCGCGATAGTGGACCGGTCGGTCGGCTGGGCGTGCGTAAAATCGCCGGAGGATGCCCTGACGCTTCTGCGAACCGCCGAACGCGCCATCGGCAATGTTGTGGAGGGCTTTGAAGTCCTGGGCGATGAGACGCTCACGGCCGTCCTCAACCTCCTTCCGGGTACGCGCTGCCCGACGGAAACACGATCGCCCTGGCATGTGCTCATAGAAGTCGACCTGGACGCCACGGATGGCCCGACCGCGCAGGAACGGCTGGAATCGGCACTTGCGGCCGCGTTCGATCAGGGGATCATCAGCGACGCCGCCATTGCCGCCAATGAAGCGCAAGCGGAACAGTTCTGGCGCCTGCGGGAATCCCTGTCCCCGGCCGAAAAGTCGCTTGGCCCCGCGCTGCAATTCGACGTCAGCGTGCCAGTCGCCGCCATGCCAGCCTTCATGATCGATGCGGACGAGGCCGCCGAGCGGGCTTTTCCCGGCTCAACGACCGGCAGCTTTGGCCATCTGGGCGACGGCAATATCCATTTCCATGTCCGCGCTCCGGCAGGCGCGGACGGCCCTGCGTGGATCGCCGGTGACGGTCCTGTCATCAGCGCCTTCGTCCATGATCTGGTTGTGGCGGCGGGCGGGTCGATTTCGGCGGAACATGGCATCGGCCAGATGAAGCGCGCCGAACTTGGCCGGCTTGCCACCCCGGCGCAATTGCATGCCTTGCGCGCGATCAAGTCCGCCTTCGATCCGAAGGGGATTATGAACCCGGGCAAACTCATCCCCCTTGCGTCGGAAGCATAGGCTATTTACTGCAATTCCCTTCTTATGCGGTCACGCTACCAAAGCCCGCCCGCCTCATCAGGAGAGTAAACATGGCCAGCGCGCCAAACGCACAGAACCTGCCGATTTTTTACAACGACCTCGTTCCGCTGAATAGCAACGAGCATGGCGAATGGCGGACCCGGCAGGTCGATTCGGCGCCGCATCTGGCTAGGCAGCACGCCGTGCCACTGACGATCGACGAATTCGTTCAGGCACAGCGCTTCCTTCCCATCGTCTTCTCGTCCGGCCCCAGTCCCGTTCCGCTGGCCCTGATGGGCCTCAATGAAGGCGTCAACACCTTCATGGACGACGAAGGCAAGCTTCGCGGCCCCGCCTATGTTCCCGCCTATGTCCGCCGCTACCCATTCATGCTGGCGAAGCTGCGCCCGGACACCGATGAGCTCTCGCTCTGCTTTGATCCAACATCGGACGTCATCGGCGCATTTGAAGAGGGGGATCCTCTTTTCGAAGGCACCAATCCATCGGAAGTGAC
>CBHCMH010000530.1:0-1891 GCA_965974445.1 uncultured Rhizorhapis sp. | reverse complement strand
CTCCCCTGCGCCAGCAGGAACTTGACGCCTATGGCCGCGCCTACGCCACCGGCCGCCGCAAGGACGCGGTCGCCCGCGTCTGGGTGAAGCCCGGCACCGGCAAGATCACGGTCAATGGCCGCGACCAGGAAGTCTATTTCGCGCGTCCCACGCTGCGCCTCGTCATCAACCAGCCCTTCGACGTCACGGAACGTCAGGGCCAGTATGACGTGATCTGCACGGTGAAGGGCGGAGGGCTTTCGGGTCAGGCAGGCGCCGTCAAGCACGGCATCAGTCAGGCACTGACCAAGTTCGAGCCTGCCCTGCGCGGCACGGTGAAGAAGGAAGGCTTCCTCACCCGCGACAGCCGCACCGTCGAGCGCAAGAAGTACGGCCGCGCCAAGGCCCGCCGGAGCTTCCAGTTCTCCAAGCGCTGATTGGCCGCAAGGCTTTTTGGAATGGGAAAGGGCGGTCCGATTGGGCCGCCCTTTTTCGTGGTGGGTGGGCGTCAATTCCTCCCCGTGCGGGGGATCGTTGCGAAATTCGCTTCCAACCCAATTTTCCGTCATCCCCGCGAAAGCGGGGACCCATGTCGCGGCATATTCTGACCTTGAACCAAGAGGATAGATGGGTTCCCGCTTTCGCGGGAATGACGACTATCGTTAACGCAGCATATTTCGCAACGATCTCCGGCACGGGGAGGAGCCAAAGGCATCAACCCTTCCCCCTCATCCCGCCGCCGCAAGCCGCTCCAGCGCCGCGTCCCGCCCGATCAGCGGCAACAATGCCGCCATGTCCGGTCCATGCTCGCGTCCGGTCAGCGCCAGCCGCAGCGGCAGGAATAATGCCTTGCCCTTCCGCCCCGTCTGCTCCTTGAGCGCGGATGTCAGCGCCTTCCAGACCTGATCGTCCCAGGCAAGACCGGTAAGCACATCGGGGGCTTGGGCCAAGAAAGCACGGTCCTCCGCTTCGAGCGCGGGCGGTTCCAGCGGGCCGGTGACGATGCTCCACCAATCCGCCGCCTGCGCCACCGTCTCCAGGTTCGGCCGGATCGCCTCCCACGCCGCCTCTCCCATGCCCTCGGGCAACCGGCCGGACATGGCCGAAAAGTCGAGCATATGGACGATCCGCTGGTTAAGCGCGGCCAGTTCCGCCTCGTCGAAACGCGCAGGGGCGCGGCCGAAGCGGCTGAAATCGAAGCTGTCCAACAGCGGCGCAGCATCGGTCACGGGCTCGACCGGATCGCTTGTCCCGATCCGCGCCAGCAATGCCACCAGCGCAATGGGCTCGATGTCCTGCTCGCGAAACGCCGCGACCCCAAGCGATCCCAGGCGCTTCGACAGCTTGCCTTCGGTCCCCACCAGCAGCGCTTCATGCGCGAAGGCGGGCGGCTCTGCGCCTAGCGAGGTGAACATCTGGATCTGGGTTGCCGTGTTGGACACATGATCCTCGCCGCGCACCACATGGGTGATCTCCATGTCGATGTCGTCGATGACCGAGGGCAGCATATAGAGCCAGGACCCATCCTCGCGCCGGATCACCGGGTCGCTGATCAGCTTCGGATCGAAATGCTGCTCGCCGCGAATCATGTCGGTCCATGCGATCGGCGCGTCATGGTCCAGCTTGAACCGCCAGTGCGGACGCCGCCCTTCGGCTTCCAGCGCCGTTCGGTCCGCATCGCCGAGCGACAGCGCCGCGCGGTCCTAGACCGGCGGCAGGCCCCGCCCGAGCAACACCTTGCGCTTCAGGTCCAGTTCCTGCGCGGTTTCATAGCAGGGATAGACCCGCCCCGACGCCTTCAGCGCCGCGAATCGCTCTTCATACAGCCCGAAGCGCGCCGACTGGCGCTCCTCGCGGTCGGGCGTCAGGCCGAGCCAGGCCAGATCGGCGCGGATCGCCTTGACATACTCCT
>CBHCMH010000529.1:0-1893 GCA_965974445.1 uncultured Rhizorhapis sp. | reverse complement strand
TTTCGAGTTTCGCCCCATAGCAAGGGCTGAGAGCAAGCACAAATAGGAACGGCGGCGGAACCTGATAAGGGGATTTGACAAAAATCCGGACAGGGTCGCCATCGCTCTTGCAACGCCGCGCTTATGGTCCTAAATGCCGCCCCTCTGGTCGGGGCGTAGCGCAGCCTGGTAGCGCATCACACTGGGGGTGTGGGGGTCGGAGGTTCGAATCCTCTCGCCCCGACCAAAATCAAAAAATGCCGGCCCGCTCGGGCCCTGTCTGCACATTCCCCGTTCTGCTTAGGTTAATCCCGCCGCGCTATTCTGTGCGGGCAGCCATTATGGCCTTGATCCCTTGCTGTGGGAGGATTGCCATGCGGAATATCTTCAAAAATCTGATCGGCGCGGCATTGGCCGGCGCATTGATGAGTGCGGTTCCGGCGCAGGCCCGCCACGACGGATATCGCGACTATCGGGAATATCGCGGAGGCCATGGACGGCACTATCGCGATTATGACCGCCCCCGTTACCGCCATTATGACCGGCACAGATATGGCGATTATCGCGGCTACTATCCGCGCGGTTATTACCGTTATGGGGGGCCGCCCAGAGTCTATTACCGGGATCACTATTATCGCGACGACAGCGGGGCGGTGATTGCGGCCGGTGTGATCGGCCTGGCGATCGGCGCGGCGATCGCATCAAGCCGCGACCGCGACCGCTATTACGACCGCTATGACGATTAGGCCCGGCGCTTCTCTGCGGGTCGAACCATATTAGCCCTTTTCCTGCGCAGCCGATGGTGTAAACGCCCATAAACTGCGCAGGAACCCGTGAAATGACCTATCGCCAGCCAGCCGAATGGGCCTTGCACGACTGGGTCTGGATCGGTTTTCCCAGCAATCCCGACGAATGGCCGGACGCCTTTGAAGCCGCGCGCGTTCAAGTCGCCGCCTTCGCCAATGCTGTGCACGCGGAGGGGGGGGGCGACGAAGTGCGCCTCGTCGCCGCCGATGCCGCCTCGGCTGAAGCAGCGCGGGCAATGGTTCAACCGGGCGTCGTCGTCCAGACTGTGCCCTTCGGCGATGTCTGGCTGCGCGATACCGGCCCTATCGCGGTCAGCGATGGCGCGGCGCGGGCGCTCGTCGATTTCGACTTCAACGGCTGGGGCGGAAGCTACGACATGCCCGGCGACAAGGAGATTGGCGCGCTGCTGGCCGCGCAGGCGGACCTGCCCTGCGCAAAGGGGTACTGGATCTTCGAGGGCGGGGCCGTGGATACCGATGGGACCGGGCTTGCCGTCACGACCGGGCAATGCCTGCTCAACCCCAATCGCAACCCGCAACTGGACCGCCGCAAGATCGAAACCCTGCTGGCCGGAAGCCTTGGCTATAATGACCTGCTGTGGCTGGGTGACGGCCTGGTCAACGACCATACCGACGGGCATGTGGACAATCTCGCCCGCTTTGTCGGCGAAGGCCTGCTGGCCATTCCGGAGCCTGCGGGCGAGGATGACCCCAACGCCGCCATTTACGCCGACGCCAAAGCGCGGGCGCGCGCCTTCGGCGTGGAAGTCGTCTCCATGCCTTCGCCCGGCCTCGTCCGGCGCGATGGCGACATTGTTCCGGCAAGCTACATGAACTTTTACATCGGCAATGCCGCCGTCATCGTGCCGATCTATGGTCGGCCGAACGATCAGGCCGCGCTCGACGCATTGAAGCCCTTTTTCCCCGGACGAGAGATTGTCGGACTGATGAGCGACGCCATATTGACCGGCGGCGGAAGTTTCCACTGCATCAGCCAGCAGATGCCGAGCGCCTGAATTCCGGCTCTCGCCATGGAGTGAAGAATGACCAAGGTAACCGTCGCTGCCCTGCAACTCGCCTTTTCGGACGATATTGACGAGAATATCGC
>CBHCMH010000528.1:0-1895 GCA_965974445.1 uncultured Rhizorhapis sp. | reverse complement strand
TTTGAGCAGGGTGGCCTGCTGGATTCGCTGAAGAAGGCGCTGACCGAGCGAGCGTTGAACGCGGAGATGGATCATCATCTCTCCGGCGACGAAAGCGAAGGCAACACGCGCAACGGCTATGGCCGGAAGACCGTGATGACCGACACGGGCAAGCTGACGATCGCTGTGCCGCGTGACCGCCAGTCGAGCTTCGATCCGCAGTTGATCGCCAAATATCAGCGCCGCTTCCCCGGTTTTGACGACAAGATCGTGTCGATGTACGCGCGCGGCATGAGCACCCGGGAGATCACCGGGCACCTGCATGAACTGTATGGCATTGATGTGTCTCCCGATCTGATCAGCAGTTCGCCGTCATCTTCGGCGAGCGCTTTATCAAAGCCATGGCGGCGTCATGTTCAACCGCCCGCCCGCACACGAAAATCCTGACAGTCCCCGGATAATGCTTTCGCGTCCGGCCTATTCGGCCAGCTTGGCGATCCCCCGTACCACCAGCAGGACCGCCAGCACCACCGCCAACAGGGGTACGGCGATCACGATCCAGAGCATTGCCATGCCCGATCCGCTATAGCCGCCGAGCATGCCGACGATGATCGCTATCGCCATGACGCCGGCACAGGCCCAGGCCGCCCGTCGCCAGCGGCCGCGCAGGAGCAGCAGGCTGGTCATCTGCAGCAGCAGGTAGAGCAGCCCAGCCCCGAACAGGAATTCATCCATTGCGCCCCTCCTTACCGGCGCCTTCCGACCATGACGCCAATTTTATGAGGCGGCAGCCTACACCAGCCGGACCAGCCTTTGCCAGCGCTTGCGGCTGCGCGGGTCGATCTTCAGGTCCGTGGCGCGCAGTTTCAATATGGCCGCCGTCTGGTTGCCGTGACGCTGCTTCAGTTCCGACAGCTCGACAATGTCGCGCTCGCGCTCGCTTTTGCTAAGGAACAGGGTGTCAAACATGGTCGCGATCCTTGGCTTGAAGATTGTCATCAGCCTTCCGGCGACAGGTTCCGCTTATCGGCCCCACCACAACACCCTCTCCCTGTCCACCTTTTCGGCGCCCGGCATTTGTCCGGTGCGGCCTCCATGTTGAACAACAAGGATAAAATGCCATGTAACGGCAGGCCCGTTCAACCCCAACAGGCATCATTGCGGTTCAAATTCTGCACGCTTGATCGGTCGATGGCCGATAAAACGGGTATATTTCATTGCGGAAGGAATGAGACGTGTTGGTGCGAAGCTGCCATAACTCCCCTCCCGCAAGCGGGAGGGGAATGACTGCATTCAACCCTTATGACGAACGCGCATCAGGTAATTGATGGACAGGTCGTCGGACAATATGAAGCCGCGCGCGGGATTGATGGACAGGCCGGTGACGTTCGTCACCTCCAGCCCGGATTTTCCCAGCATTTCGCCCAGCTCGTCCGGGGTCAGGAAGCGGTTCCAGTCATGCGTTCCCCTGGGGATCTGCCCCAGGCCCTCGCCAATCGTGATCATCGCGAGGCGCGACCTTTGCGTGCGGTTGGGGGTTGAAAGGATCATGAGCCCGCCGGGCGCAAGCGCGCGGGCCAGGCCGTCGATAAAGGCCTGCGGGTCCGTTACATGCTCGATGACTTCCATTGAGGTGACCAGATCGAACCCGCTCTCGTCCAGCGTTTCGATGCCGCCCGCACGATAATCGATCGCCAGGCCCTGCTTGTCCGCATGCGCCCGCGCGGCGGCGATATTTTCCGGCGCGGCGTCGATCCCTGTCACCTGCGCGCCCAGCCGGGCCAGCGGTTCGCAGAGCAGGCCCGCGCCGCACCCGACGTCCAGCGCGCGCTTGCCCTCCAGCGGCCGCAAGGCGCGTTCGTCGATATGCCAGTGCGCGTCGATCGCCTCCCGGATATAGCGCAGCCGCACGGGAT
>CBHCMH010000527.1:0-1899 GCA_965974445.1 uncultured Rhizorhapis sp. | reverse complement strand
CTTTCTGCCGTCGAAGGAAAAGGCGCGCGGCGACGCGCTTGCGGAAATCGCGGCCATTCGGGCGACACTCATTTTCTACGAAAGCGGTCCGCGCCTGTCGGCCAGCCTTGCCGCCATGGCGGAGGCGTTGGGCGACCGCGAGGCGGCCGTGGTGCGTGAAATCAGCAAGACATTCGAGGAAACGGTATCCGGCCGCCTCTCCGAACTATCCGCGCGCTACGCCGATGCGCCGCCCAAAGGGGAGATCGTGGTGATTGCCGGCCCGCCCGGCGACGGGCCCCCGCCGAGCGAGGAGGATAGCGACGCCGCGCTGAAGGAGGCAATGACGCGCCTGCCGGTTTCCAAGGCGGCGGGAGAGGTCGCGAAGAAACTGGGCCTCGACCGCCGGACGCTTTACGCCCGCGCGATGGAGTTGAAGGAATAAGGATGAGACCCGACCGCCTGAAGGCCGAGGCGCGGGGTCGGCGCGCGGAAACGCTTTGCGCCTGGTGGCTTCGGTTTCAGGGCTGGCGCATTTTGGCGCGGCGCGTGCGGACCCGCATGGGCGAGGTGGACCTGATCGCACGGCGCGGTAGGATGGTCGCCTTCATCGAGGTAAAGGCCCGCGCAACCGTCGCCGACCTCGATTTCGCCATCGACGAATATCGCCTGTCCCGCGTTGCGGCGGCGGCGCGCATGCTCGCCCCGCGTTATGCGCGTGCGGGCGACGACATGCGCATCGACGTGATGCTCCTTGCACCCGGCCGCCTGCCGCGCCATCTGGTCAATGTCTGGCACGGCGGGTAAGCAAACCGCGAGCAGTATGTAAGGAACACACATGACCCTGAAAGTCGCCGTCCAGATGGACCCGATGCACTCGATCAAGATCGGCGGGGATTCGACCTTCCATCTCATGCTTGCGGCGCAACGGCGGAATTATGAGCTGTTCCACTACCTCGCGCCCGACCTCAATTATCGCGACGGCCGGGTGTGGGCCAACGCCTTTCCCGTGACGGTGCAGGCAGTGCAAGGGAAACATTTCAACTTTGGCGAGCCGGTCAAGATCGATCTTGGCAGCGATGTGGACGTCGTGCTGATGCGGCAGGATCCGCCTTTCGACCTTGGCTATATCACGGCCACGCATTTGCTGGAGCGGATCATGGACCAGACTCTGGTGGTCAATAACCCGGTGTCCGTCCGCAATGCGCCCGAAAAGGTGTTTGTGCTGGACTATGCCCGCTTCATGCCGCCCACGCTCATCACGCGAAGCCTGGAGGAGGTTCGCGAATTTCAGGCCGAGCATGGCGACATCGTCATCAAGCCGCTGCACGGCAACGCGGGCAGCGCGGTGTTCCGGATTAGCGCGGACGGCGCGAACCTGGCCGCGCTTACCGAATTGTTCGGTCAGGTCTGGGTCGAACCCTTCATGGTGCAGGCCTTCATCAAGGAAGTGTCGGGCGGGGACAAACGCATCGTTCTGGTCGATGGAGAGATTGCCGGCGCGATCAATCGCCTGCCGGGAAAGGGCGAAATCCGGTCCAATCTGGCGGCCGGCGGTTATGCGGAGAAGACCGAGCTCACCGAGCGGGAGCTGGAAATCTGCGAAGCGCTGAAGCCGGAACTCAAGAAACGGGGCCTGTTGTTCGTCGGCATCGACGTCATCGGCGGCAAATGGCTGACGGAAATCAACGTGACCTCGCCCACCGGCATCGTCGCCATCGACACATTCAACGGCACCGATACCGGCGGGATGATCTGGGACGCAATCGAGGCCCGGTTGGCGGCGCGGAAAAAATAGTCGTCATTCCGGCGAGGGCCGGAGCTTTCGTGGAGAATGAATGTCACGCCCGCGGATGGGCGTTGCGATAGACGTCGAGCAGGTGTGCCACATCGACCTGCGTATAGACCTGCGTGGAACTC
>CBHCMH010000526.1:0-1907 GCA_965974445.1 uncultured Rhizorhapis sp. | reverse complement strand
GGTGAGCCCGATCGCCCCCCCATGCGCGTCGGTGTGCCGATCGCGGATATCCTGGCAGGCAAGGATGCCGTCATCGGCATCTTGTTGGCCCTGCGCCACAGGGATTTGATCGGGCATGGGCAGCATATCGACATTTCGCTATTCGAATCTCAGGTGGCAGCCATGCTGAACACCTTCACCGCATGGTTCAACGGTGGGTTCGAGATGCCTCGCACCGCCAATGATCACCCAAGTGCATCGCCTTACGGCGTCTATCGCACGTCTGATGGCTACCTGCTGATTGCCACTTTCAACAATCGCGAGTTCGCTCGTCTGGCTGCGGCTGTCGGTCGACCTGACTGGATCGAGAATCCGAACTATAACACCATGGGTGCGCGAGTTGCCCACCGGCACGAGCTGTCTGACGAGCTGACCGCAATCCTGATCCAGCATCCTCGAGATCATTGGATTCCGCTGCTCAATACGACCGGCATTTCTTGCGGGCCAATCAACCGCATGTCCGATCTGGAATCCGATCCGCATTTCATCGCACGTGGCATGAAGGTGGAGCTGCCCCATGCAATTGCAGGTGAGATCGCGGTCGCAGCCAGTCCGATCAAATGCTCGGAGTCTCCTCCAGAATACCGACTCGGGCCACCCATCAGCGGCCAGCATACGGCCGAGGTGTTCCGCGAGTTGCTCGGTCTGGACGAACGCGCACTGGCTGATCTTGCGCGAAAGGGGGTCATATGAACTCGGCGGAGAACGTCAGGGCATTCACTCCGGCAGCTTTGGCTCTGCGCGAAGAAGTGCGAGAGTTTTTGGCAAGTTATTCCGAGCAATGGACTACTTTTGATAAAGCGCATTCGTGGGCTGCATTCGACCGTGAGTTCAGCCGTGAGGTCGGCAAGCGCGGTTGGATTGGCATGACCTGGCAGGCACCGTTCGGAGCCGGTCGCAGCGCCGTAGAACGCTTCGTCCTGCAAGAAGAGATGCTTGCCGCTGGCGCGCCGGTCGGTGCGCACTGGATCGCTGACCGCCAAAGCGGGCCCCTGATACTTAAAGTAGGCACGAGCGAGCAGCAGCAGCGATATCTGCCTGGCATCGCGAAGGGTGACCTGTCGTTCTGCATTGGCATGAGCGAGCCTAACGCGGGCTCCGATTTGGCGGCGATAGAGGCGCGCGCCGAGCGTGACACGGGTGGTTGGCGACTGAACGGCACGAAGCTTTGGACGACCAACGCCCACAGTTGCCAAGTCATGATCGGCCTGTTCCGTACTTCCGGACCGGCGCGTGAGATGCGGCAGAAGGGCTTGACCCAGTTCCTCATTGATCTGGATAGCTCGGGCCTGGAAATCAGGCCGATCGCCGACCTCAACGGTGAATCGCATTTTAACGAGGTGGTGTTCAATGACGTTTTTGTACCCGACGAAAGACTGTTGGGTGTCGAAGGAGAGGGCTGGGCGCAAGTTACCTCTGAGCTCGCTCTAGAGCGCAGCGGTCCGGAACGTTTCCTCAGTGCTTTCCCGCTGGTGGCTGCGGCTGCAAAGGAGTTGGCTGAAATGTCGTCGGTTGTGGAGCGTGGTGATCTGGCAACGCTTGGCACATTGATTTGCGAAACTGCCGTACTTCGGTTGCTATCACTGATGGTCGCGGGAAAGCTGGAACGCAATGAAGACCCATCTTACTTGGCCATCATTACCAAGGATCTTGGTGCCGAGTTGGAGCAGCGCACGGCTCCGGCCGTAAGGAGCCTGTTCGAGAGGCCGACGCCGGATCTAAAAAAAGCGATTGAGTATACGGTCAAGGCATCACCGACCTTTTCGCTACGCGGCGGCGCGCGTGAAATCCTACGCGGCCTTACCGCCCGCGCCTTGGGAGTGCGTTGACAATGTCGGTGGCTGACATTCTGCTTGAGCAGGTCGTTC
>CBHCMH010000525.1:0-1907 GCA_965974445.1 uncultured Rhizorhapis sp. | reverse complement strand
GGCGGATGCCGCCCTGATGCTCTTTCTTCCGCAAGCGGCAGCGATCGACGGCCAGGCTCTGCTTGTGCGTTGATCTTAAGACACTGCGTTGCCGTGCCATCCGCCATAGTCCCTACGGACCATGCAAGAAGACACCCCTTTTCCTACCAATGCCCCTGGCCAAAAAGGCGAACAGGAGGTGCAGGTGCCAGTAAAGATGATTGCATTTCTGAAGGCTAAGGAAGGCATGTCGCGCGCGGCGTTCATCGCCCATTACGAAACCAGTCATGTGCCGCTGGCCCTCAGCATCATGCCCGGGATCATCGATTACCGGCGCAATTTTCTTCCTGAGTCCGTGGGCGGCTTCGACGTGGTAACGGAAATGTGGTTCGCCGATCAGGCGGCCTTCGACAAGGCGATGGCGCTTGCCACTCAGGCCCCCGGCGGCGACCTGATCGCGGAGGATGAGGAACGGATATTCGATCGCTCTAAAACGCGGGTCTGCGTGGTCGAGGAACGAGGCGGCTTGATCGCGGCCTGATGGGAAAAACAGCCCAGGTCCGGCCACTCGACTGCGGGGGGCGACGGAAAGAGGGAAGTGGATAGCGATGGCTGGGGATGGATCGGACGGGCCGGAAATTGACCTCAGCCCCTTGTTCGAGCCCTTTGAAGTACGCGGGCTGAGGCTGAACAATCGCATCGTCATGCCGGCCATGGGTCGTCATTTCAACGACGATGGCGTGCCGAGCGAGGCCTATATCGATTATTTCCGCCGCCGCGCCGCCGCAGGCACGGGTCTGCTGATCACCGAAGTGGCCTCGGTGGAGCATCCTGTTTCGCAGGCGCATCCGGGTTACGCGCGGCTGCATGGCGCAGATGCGCTGGAATCCTATGCCCGCATCGTGGAAGCAGTACATGGGGCAGGGGGACGGATCATCCCGCAGCTGGTGCATTGCGGCACCGTTCGAGAGGTCGGCGCGTCACCCAATGCCGGCCTCGCTCCGCTCAGCCCGTCGGGCCTGTATCTGCCCTTTGAGTCCTTCGGGGAAAGGTCGGCGGTCAGGCAGGTGGCCGAGCCCGCGTCCATCAAGGATATCGATGCAGCTATTGAGGGCTTCGCCAGCAGCGCGCGCCATGCCAAGGCCATCGGCTTCGATGGCGTGCAACTGCACGGCGCCCACGGCTATCTGATCGACCAGTTCTTCTGGGAAAAGATGAACCGGCGGCAGGATGTTTATGGCGGGAACCTGATCGACCGTACACGCTTTGCCGTAGAGGTCATACAGGCGGTGCGCAGCGCCGTTGGCGAGGATTATCCCATCTTCTTCCGCTGGTCCCAATGGAAACAGCAGGATTACTGGGCAAAGTTGTGCCAAACGCCCGCTGAACTGGAAGATTTCCTGACCCCATTGTCGGAAGCGGGGGTTGACGTTTTCGACTGTTCGACCCGCCGGGTGTGGGAACCCGAATTCGAGGGAAGCTCCTTGAATGTCGCCGGGTGGACGAAACGGATCACCGGCAAGCCCACCGTGACCGTCGGGTCGATCTCGCTGGATCATGATCCGCTGCCGAGCAAGGAAGAGGGCGACAGGCCTGCCGAGCGGCAAGTGCATGGCCGATGCCCGCGCAGTGTCGAGCATGTGGTCGGCATGCTTCGGCGCGGCGAATGCGATCTGGTCGCGGTCGGACGCGCGATGATCACCAATCCGGACTGGACGCGCGATCTGCGCGACCGACAGTGGGACAAGCTGGGCAATTATTCCGCCGAGGCACTGGCGACATTGCACTGATGCTGCGCGAGGCGCGGCCTTCCGGCCGAAGAGGAAGCGCGCCCGGACAGAATATTGGAGGATGACCATGGCAGAAGACACAATGGAGACCATTCGACCCGATCATGTGCCCGCCGATCGCGTCTACGACTATGATCT
>CBHCMH010000524.1:0-1912 GCA_965974445.1 uncultured Rhizorhapis sp. | reverse complement strand
TGGAGGGTCCATTTTGCGGTCCTTTGCCGCCGGGCTTGGGCGCACCTGTCTTGGCAAAGCCCTTGCCTGCCGGTTTCTTGCCCGCCTTGGGCTTTGCTCCTCGCGGCGTCTTCATGCCACGGCCCTCACTAGCCAGAGCCCCAGCGCCAGCATGCCGACCGCTCCGATGACCGATGCCAGGACATAGACCAGCCCCGCCGCCATCTGCCCGCGCTCCAGCATCAGCACGACTTCCAGGCTGAAGGCCGAAAAAGTCGTAAAACCGCCCAGAAGCCCCACCGCGACAAACAGCCTCAACGCCTCGCCCCCATCAACAAAGCGCGCCAGTATTCCCACCAGCAGCCCCATCGCAAGCCCGCCCAGCAGATTGGCCGCCAGCGTGCCCCAGGGATAGCCGGGACCCATAATATGGGTCATCAGCCGTCCAAGCTGATAGCGGCAGGCCGCGCCAATCGCGCCGCCCGCCATGACAAGAAATGTGTTCTGCATGGGAAAAGCCCCTACCGGCTTTTGAGACGCAAGGAAACGGCTTGTTTCCAGTCATTCCCCTCCCGCGTGCGGGAGGTCAGGGGTGGGCATGTCACCGCCATGTCCCTAACAAGCCCTCCCCCTACGCCTCTCCCTCACAGGAAATATTTCATCCTCACAACCGCAATCGGCGTCCCTTCACCGAACGCGAACTCCACCGAGCGAAAACTGGGCGGGCCGAAGGAAATGCGCGGGTTCCGGGAAAAGCCGACGCCTTCCTTCGGTATGCCTAGGAAGGTATCCAGCCGGGCATTGGCATTTTCATCATGAATGATCGACAGCGCATAGCGCCCAGCGGGAACCGCCGGGAACAGGATGTTTTCGGCCGCCGCCTCCACAGTCAGGTGCCGCCGCTCCGGGTCCTTACCACAGTCCGGGAAAAAAGCCGGATCGCGGGTCAGGCAGAGCTGCAGCAGGCCCTTGGCCGAGCGAAGGCCCTCGACCGACACGGCCAGATCATGCGGCGCGGGCGCACCCGCTGAAAGCCCGAGCAACAGCAACCCCGCCGCCCATCCCTTGATCCAACGCATCAGGCCAGCCTTTCGCCGGGCAGGCGTCCCAGTCCCCGGTCCGTTCCGCACAGCCTATCCCAGAAACGGAAATAGAGCCCATAATTGCAGCCATAATGCTGATGGTGCCGCTGATGATGGCTGGCGGTGATCAGCCACCGTCCGGCGGGGCCGTGTACCAACCAGCGCGGGAACATCTCCCACCCCATATGATTGGCGACGCCCATGACCGTCATGATCGCCAGTACGAGGCCGAGCGCGCCGACATGGATGGGGATCAGGAAAACCAGCGCCGGAATGATGATAGCGCCCGTGAGCGCCTCCCACGGATGAAAGCTCATCGCCGCCCAAGCGGTCGGCGGCCGGCTGGCATGGTGAACCGCATGCGCCGCGCGGAACAGCCAGGGCGCGTGCATGGCGCGGTGCGTCCAGTAAAACCAGCTATCATGCGCCAGCAGATAGAGCAGCACCGACAGCGGCATATGCCAGAGCGGCCAGTCCCCCGCGTCCATATAGATGCGCGTCCAGCCCCGGTTCTGCCACCCCCAGGCGACAAGCCCCGCGGGCAGGCCATAGATCAGCGCGCTCAGCAGAGACCAGCCGACCTCCCGCCGGATCTGCCCTTCCAGTCCCTGATAGAGCCCCGGATGCCGGAACCGCGTCGCCACCGCAAAACCGCCGCTCGCCGCCACATAGCGCACGGCCACAATCGCGGCCATGGCGAGGGCGGACATCAGCATGGCGAAAAGCACGGACATTATAGGCCTTATAGCGAGGCTGGGCGCGGGCGTCATGGATTGGTTTGAGGTGGGCATGAATTGTACGGATCGGAGAGGATATCTGCCAATCTTCTCCCTCTCCCCTTCAGGGGAGAG
>CBHCMH010000523.1:0-1918 GCA_965974445.1 uncultured Rhizorhapis sp. | reverse complement strand
CGGCCTTGTTGCGGCGACGGCGCTCTCCATCGGCAACCGCCCGATTGCCGCTGCCGTGCTTTTGGCCGCAGCCATTTACGCGCTGCGGGCGGCCAAGCGACTGTGTCTGGAGAAATGCCGGTCGCCGCTGCATTTCGTCCTTCGTTTCTGGAAGCCCGGGGCCGCGGGCGCGTTGCGCCTTGGCGTCGCCCACGGCCTCTTTTGCGTCGGATGCTGTTGGGCGCTGATGCTGTTGCTCTTCGTCGGCGGCGTCATGAATCTAGCCTGGGTCGCGTTCCTCGGGATCGTTGTTCTCGGCGAGAAGGTCTTGCCGGCTGGATGGCAAACGCACCGGTGGATCTCCGCGCTTATGATCATGGGCGCCTTTGTTCTTTTTGGGAAGTAGAACGCCAAAGAGTCATTGGTCTGATGAACAATGGTCCTGCCGTGTCGGTCTCTATTTGACTGATATGTGGTAACCTTTCGGTAGTGGTGTAGGATGCATCGCGCGCGCCATCCCTTCCCTGGCCGCTTCGCATACGAAACCGCGGGCGTGTTGACGAATCAAAAGCACCACCTGCGGATCTTCGGACGTGCGTGTGGCACGTACACCATCAGGTACCTTGTCGTAATTGAGGGGACTTTCTCCCGGTTTCTCAATACTTCGCGGAAAATGGCGTCCATCATCCGGATCGGCTGGCCACGCGCGTAGCGTGCCTTCATCTGGCGGACATGTTCGCGGATCAGCTGGGCCACTTGCGGATTTTCGCTCGTGGTCGTCGTGCGGACGCCGTTCGGAATATCCTCGACCTTCCGTTCGATCTGGTCATGATTGATGAGCAGCCCATGTATCGAGCGCATGTCCTGCATCATCCCGGGATTCATCATGCCGTCGCCCTCATCACAATTGCGGCAAGGATCCGGACAGAAAGCAGGCGAGAACGCCCATCCACACCCTCAGGCCATGCGACATGATGTCACTGCGACAGCTGGCCGAACGCTGACAGGCCCGGCCAGCCGCGCCGTTCAGAACTTCACGCGGGCGGTGAAGCGCGCATTGATCGGGGCACCCGGCGTGATGTTGTTATTGTTGTGCGCGTCGGAGAAATAGGTCTCGTCGAGCAGATTCTCGATGTTGAGCTGCAGCTGGACCTTCTCGCTGGCGTTGAAGAACAGCGCGGCATCAACGCGAGTGTATCCGGGCAAGCGGGTCACCGTGGGCACAGTGCGGATCGCCGCGAACTGGCTCGACTGGTGAATCACGCCGATGCCAGCGCCAACCCACTGGTTGAAATCATAGCGGTTCCACAGCGCGAACTGGTGCTTGGGCACCTGGCCCAGGCGGATACTGTCGTCATTCTTGCGATGGGCGTCCTGAAAGGTGTAGCCGCCGCTTACCTGCCAGCCCGGCAGGATCCGGCCGGTCAGCGCGATTTCTGCACCCTTGGTTCTGGTGTCTTCGAGGGACGCCGAACCCGGAATGCCGGGAACCGGCACGCTGGTATTGTTCCGGTCGAGCTGGAACAGGGCGGCGGTGACATTGAGGTCTGGCCGGATATCCCATTTCGCGCCGAATTCGTAATTGACCATCTTCTCCGGCGTCAGGGCTTCGTTCACTGATGAAAGCGTCAGGAACTGGTCGCCCGAGCGCGGCAGGAACGATCTGCTGTAGCTGCCGTAAATCGAAATGTTCTCCTGCGGCTTGAAGATCAGGCCGACGCGTGGGCTGACCTTGTCATCGGTGCGGGCGAAGGCGCGATCGGGATCGGGCTGAAAGTCGGTGCCCTTGATCTCGAAGCGGTCATAGCGCAGCCCAAGCACCAGGTCGAACAGGTCGCCAAAGCTGATCTGGTCCTGCGCGTAGGCGGAGAAGAACTGAACGTTTGACGCGGTATTGCGGCTCAGCGCCGCGAAGGTGACGGTCGGATAGACGATATTG
>CBHCMH010000522.1:0-1919 GCA_965974445.1 uncultured Rhizorhapis sp. | reverse complement strand
GCGCCCGTAGCTCAGCTGGATAGAGCATCAGACTACGAATCTGAGGGTCGGACGTTCGAATCGTTCCGGGCGCGCCATTTTCCCAGTGGCTGGGTCACATATCAGACCATATCCCATCGTCCCATTTCCAGAGCGCCGCTCTGGCTTTTCTGCTATGCTCCTTCGCACCAGAACGAAGAGAGGGAGCCTTCCCATGCAGGAGCATATCTTCAAGGTCACCGAGATCGTCGGCACCTCCGCAACCAGCATCGAGGATGCCATTCAGATGGCGATTGAACGAGCCAGCCGATCGTTGCGGAATCTGGGATGGTTTGAGGTCATCAAGACAACGGGGCATGTCAAGGAAGGCCGGGTGGAACAATTTCAGGTCACGATGAAAGTCGGCTTTACCCTGGAGGATTGACGCGGTCTGGTATTCCCGGCAAATGAAAAGGGGCCGCAAATCGGCCCCTTCCCAGTTTTTTCTTGCTGTGGTCAGCGTTGCTGATCGGATCCGGGCTTCCGCGGTTCGCGCTTTTCCTGACCCATTTGGCCTTGCCGGTTGTCCTGCTGCTGTTGCTTGCCACGGTTTGCCTGATCCCGCTGCGATTTGTCGCTCTGACCTTGCTTATTGGGCATGATGACATCCTCCTGATTGTCCCGAAGATGGGACCGCAAATAAACCATCGTTTCGGCGCAAGGGTTCCGCACTGTTGATCGGCCCCTTGCAGTTTTGCGATGAACAGCGATATGTCAGGCCTGTTCGATCCCTGAAGCGGGAGTTTCGACATGTCCATCACTGTCCACCATCTGGAGAACAGCCGCTCACAGCGCATCCTGTGGCTGCTGGAAGAGCTGGAGATGCCGTACAAGGTCAAGCGTTACGACCGGGATCGAAAAACGATGCGCGCCCCGGCAGGGCTGCGCGACGTGCATCCGCTGGGCCGCTCTCCGGTCATCGAGGATGGTCAGCAGGTCATCACGGAAACCGGCGCCATCGTGGAATATTTGGTGGAAAAGGGCGACGGCATGCTGGGGCCGCCGCCGCATCGCCACAATGTCCTGCTCTATCGTCAGTTCGTCCATTATGCCGAAGGGTCCCTGATGCCGCCATTATTTGCGCTGCTGATCATCGGCCGCCTTGGCGTGCTGGGAAAACCCGCGCGCAAGCCGGTGCAGGCTATGATGGACGAGCATCTCGACTGGCTGGAAACGGAGCTGGCCGGACGTCCCTATTTCGCAGGCGAAAGCTTCACGGCAGCTGACGTCATGATGAGTTTTCCTCTCGAATTGAGCCGTTCCAGGGCCGGCCTTGACGTGTCCCGACCAAAGCTGATCGACTGGCTGGCCCGCATGCATGCGCGCGCCGCCTATCGGGCGGCTCTGAAGACCGGGGGACCTTATGCCTTTGCGTGAAATGGGGGTAATGAGAGCATTCAGGAAATGCGCCAGACCGTAATGCTTGTGCGACGGGTTTCTCTCGCCTAAATCGCCCCCATGACATCGACAAACGACATCCGCCGCTCCTTTCTCGACTATTTCGCGTCGCAGGGGCACACCGCCGTTCCGTCCGCGCCGCTGGTCCCTCACAACGACCCGACGCTGATGTTCGTGAACGCAGGGATGGTGCCGTTCAAGAATGTCTTCACCGGCCTTGAAAAGCGCGATTACACTACCGCCACCTCCTCGCAGAAATGCGTCCGGGCGGGCGGCAAGCATAACGATCTCGACAATGTCGGCTATACCGCGCGGCATCATACTTTCTTTGAGATGCTGGGCAATTTCAGCTTCGGCGATTATTTCAAGGAACAGGCGATCCATCATGCCTGGACGCTGATTACGAAGGAGTGGGGGATTGCGCCCGACAGGCTGACCGTCACCGTCTATCATGACGATGACGAGGCTTTCGGCCACTGGCGCAAGATCGCCGGCCTGCCCGA
>CBHCMH010000521.1:0-1919 GCA_965974445.1 uncultured Rhizorhapis sp. | reverse complement strand
AGAAATGAAGCCCGCCATGCACAGGTTTGGCCTTGGGTGGCCGGGGGCGGCCGCGAAAGGCCCAGTTCGCGTCTCCCTTCAGCGGTTCGGCGGCTGGCCGGAATCCCGCGCTCCGCATCAATTGCGCGAAGGCTTCGTCCTTGAGGCCAAGCGACACGACTTGCGGATGCTGCGGTGTGAAGGCCTCGCCCTTCTCGATCTGCTCATGGGCGAGCCGCGCCAGCCGTTCGGCGATGTCGATGCGCAGATACTGACCGGCGAACCGGCGGAATCCGCTGAGGCGCGCGCCGGTTTCCCCTGCCCCCGCTTCTGGTGCCAGCAGGACCAGGCCGGGCGGCGGCGGGCAGGCCACCGGCTTGGCCTGACGCGCCGCCAGCAGCGCCAGCCGGAGCCGGGCAGCGGCCGGCTTCAGCAGTGCGGCATGATAGACATCCAGCGATCCGATCACGATCCCGGCCTTGCGCAAACGGGTGCGGTCCGCTTTGTCGAGATGCGCCAGAGCGCTATCCAGCGCCGTGCGCGGAAGGATGCCGCCCGCGTCGGCGAGCTGCGCCAGCACCGCCCGCAGCGAGGGCGGCATGTCCGCGCCCCGCGACTGGGCGGCCATCGTCAGCAATGGAGCCAGATGCCGCGCTTTCTGTTGCCCCAGCCAGCCCGCAAGACGCGCTGCTATGGCTTTTTGACGCTCGATCGGCATCGTCAATATGCCAGCGTCGAGCCGGATCACCGGTTCCAGCAGGGCGGAACCGGCGCAGAGCGTCGCCACATGCGTCTGCCTCCATCGGATGCCAGGCGCTTCCCCTTCTTCGGCCGACAGCGCGAAATCCTTGTCCGGCGCGGCGAGCAGATCGTCGGCCCGCTGCGCCAATATGCCGCCCAGACGGCGCTCGGCCGCCGCGAGCAGCATTTTCCGGTCGGCATGACGGGCGTCCGGCGACACCGAAAAGCGGAAGCCGTGCAGCCGCCCGATGGATTCCCCGTCAACATTGACGCTGCCAGCATCATCCACATCGACCGGCAGATGGCCCGCGCCATGCCCGATCTCCCGCAGCAGCACCGCCGTCCGCCGATCGACAAAGCGCTGGGTCAGGCGATCATGCAGCGCGTCCGACAGTTTTTCCTCCAGCGCGCGGGTGCGCTCCGCCATCTCCACCGGACTCTGCAGCCAATCCGATCTGTGGGCGATGTAGGACCATGTCCGCGTCGCGGCGATCCGGGCCGACAGGGTGTCGATATCCCCCTGCACCGTGTCGAGCCTTGCCACCTGCTGCGCGAACCAGTCCTGCGGGATATGCCCATTGCCCTCGCTCAGATGCCGCCAGAGGCGCAGCACCAGGCGGGCATGCTCCTCCGACCCCAGCTTCTGGAAGTCAGGCAGGCCGCACACCGCCCAGAGCCGCTGCACCTGCGCGCGCCCGCGAACACGGTCAACGACGTCCCGCTCATTGGACAGGCGTTTGAGCACGGCAAGATCGACGGCCTCCGGCGCGGCGCGCAGTTCCAGACGATCCGGCCGTTCCTCAAGCGCGGCGATCAGACCATCGAGGCTGTCGAGGGGCGGCGCGCCATCCCGCCAGTGGAGGTAATCGAGCCTCTGAAACTGGTGATTTTCGATGCGGTCGATTTCCTCATCGGTAAAGGCTGCCTCGCTCCCCTCGCCGCCCAGACTGCCAAAGGTGCCATCGCGCTGATGGCGTCCAGCGCGCCCCGCGATCTGGGCCATTTCCGCGACTGTCAGCCGCCGCACCCGCCGACCGTCGAACTTGTTGAGACTCGCAAAGGCGACATGGGCGACATCCATGTTGAGCCCCATGCCGATGGCGTCGGTGGCGACCAGATAATCAACCTCGCCCGCCTGGAACATCGCCACCTGCCGGTTGCGCGTGTGCGGCGACAACGCGCCCATGACGACGGCCGCC
>CBHCMH010000520.1:0-1920 GCA_965974445.1 uncultured Rhizorhapis sp. | reverse complement strand
CAATCGCTACTCAGTCGCTTGCCAGTCTCATTCGGTCCATATATGAGCTAGAGATCATTTCGTTGACAAAAGCGAGGAGTCTCCATGGAATCCAACAAGACCGTGACTCTGCCCGTCGAGACTGTGGGCCAGGCTTATTTAGAAATCCTGCGCGCGCGGGGGATAAAATATTTTTTCGGCAACAGCGGAACTGACTTCGGCCCGATCATCGATGCGTTGGCCAAGCTGGCGGCGGATAAGAAAGAATTTCCCAGGCCGATTACGGTTGCCCACGAGTTCGTCGCAGTGAGCATGGCGCAAGGCTATGCGATGATCACCGGTGAGCCGCAGGTCGTCATGGTTCACGTGATCGTCGGCACGGGAAACGCTTCAGCGGCGGTGATGAATGCGTCGCGGCTGAATGTGCCGATGATTTTTTCCGCGGGACGGACACCGCTCACCGAAGAGGGGCTGACCGGCAGCCGGAGCAATTTCATCCACTGGGGCCAGGAATCCTTCGATCAGGGCAGCTTGCTGCGCGAGTTCACCCGCTGGGATTATGAGCTGCGCAACGGCCTGCAAGTGGAGACAGTGGTCGATCGCGCGCTAGAAATGACGCTGGGCACGCCGCAAGGGCCGGTGTACTTGACGCTGCCGCGCGAAGTCCTGGCGCAGAAGATGGACTCGATCACGATCCATCCGTATCGGAAAAACAGAGAAGAGCCTTTGCAGCCGAGCGCGGAATCGATCAGGCGTACCGCGGAAATCCTGCGCAGCGCGACCAATCCGTTGATCATCACCGGCCGGCTGGGTTCCGATCCGACGGCGGTGAGCGCGATGGTTTCCTTTGCCGAGGCGTTGGTTGCGCCCGTGGTCGCTCCGGCAAGTCCGTTCGTGAGCATGCCCAACACGCACGACTATCACCTTGGCGTGAGCTCGGCCCCTTACATCAAAGATGCCGATGTCGTGGTGGTCGTCGAAAGCGATGTGCCCTGGTATCCAGCTCAGGGCAAGCCGCCGGAAACTGCCAAGGTCATTCAGATCGCGCGCGATCCGAGCTACAGCGGCGTGCCGATCCGCAGTTTCCCGAAAGATATTTCCATCGGCGGCGATCCCAAGCTCGCGCTGCAATTGCTGGCTGAAGAACTACGAAAAGGACCGCGCGATGAGAAGGCTCTTTCAGAGCGCGCCGAGCACATCCGCGTCAGGCATAAGAAATATCGTGAGGACGTGAAGCAAAAAGCCGAGAAGGCGAGCGGCCACCGGCCGATCAGCCACGCTTGGCTGGCGTACTGCGTCGATCAGGTGCGTGACCGCGACACCATCGTGCTGAGCGATCACGGTATAGGCAACGAAGTGCTCAACTTGAGCGAACCGGAAACTTATTTCGGCGGCTCGCCCGCGGGAGGATTGGGTTGGGGCATCGGCGGCGGTTTGGGCATGAAGCTCGCGCGTCCGGAAAAAACTTTCATCGTCACCGTCGGTGACGGGACCTACATGTTCAACAATCCGACCGCCTGCCATTTGGTGTCGCAATCTTACGGTCTGCCGATGCTGACGATCATCTGTAACAACGCGATCTGGCACGCCAGCAAAGCGGCGACACAGCAGGTGATGCCGGACGGATGGGCGGTCAGCACGGGCAATTTCCCCTTATGCGATCTCACGCCGTCACCGCGCTACGAAAAGATCGTCGAAGCGCACGACGGTTACGGCGAGATGGTCGAAGACCCGCAGCAACTGCTACCGGCGCTGCAGCGGGCGCTCAAAGTTGTCAAAGAGGAAAAACGCCAGGCGGTGCTGAACGTGAGTTGCGGCAGTCACTGACGCCGGCGGGTTTCTTCCTGGGTCGCCGGTTGAAACCGCTCCGGCGCTGCGCGTCGAGGTCGCGCCAGTGCGGAGATCAATCTCCTCAGCGCGCAGCACCGATCATTCGCTCCT
>CBHCMH010000519.1:0-1921 GCA_965974445.1 uncultured Rhizorhapis sp. | reverse complement strand
GCCTGACGCGCCAGTTCCGCCGTCTTGTCGGACGACCCATTGACCAGGACATGAAATTCGATATCCGCCCGGTCGAGCGGCAGGCTGGCCAGACAAGCGCCAATGCGCCGCTCCTCTTCATGCGCGAATATGGCGGCGCAAAGGCTCATGCGCGCCCTGTCAGATCCAGCCTTCCAGCACCTGGTCCGGCGGGCGGTGGCCATCGGCCCAGACGCGGATGTTCGCGATTACCTTGTCACCCGAAGCCGCCCGCCCTTCGAAAGTCGCCGAACCCATATGGGGCAGCAGCACGACGTTGCTGAGCGCCAGCAGGCGGGGATCGACCTCTGGCTCATGGGTGTAGACGTCCAGACCGGCGCCCGCGATCCGGCCCTTTTCCAGCGACTCGATCAGTGCGCCCTCATCGATAATCTCGCCGCGCGATGTGTTGATCAGATAGGCCGTGGGTTTCAGGAGGCCGATCCTGCGTGCATCGAGCAGTTCGTGAGTCTCGTCACTATGGGGGCAGTGGATGGAGATGATGTCCGATGCCTCCAGCATCGCGTCCAGCTCAGGGACGTAGCTTGCCTGCAGCTCCTCCTCGACCGTCAGTGGCAGCCGGTGGCGGTTATGGTAGAGGATGGACAGGCCAAAGGCGCGAGCCCGTTTCGCAACGGCCTGCCCGATGCGGCCCATGCCGATAATGCCCAGCGCCTTGCCGCCGATGCGGTGGCCCAGCATGCCCGACGGACTCCACCCAGCCCATTTGCCGCTGCGTACCAGCTTTTCGCCCTCCGCCAGGCGGCGGGGCACGGAAAGGATCAGCGCCATGGTCATGTCCGCCGTGTCCTCGGTCAGGACGCCGGGCGTGTTGGTGACGATGATACCTTTGGCCCGAGCGGCCTTCAGGTCGATATGGTCGATGCCATTGCCGAAATTGGCGATCAGTTGCAGCCGGTCGCCCGCCTGGCCGATCAGTTCGGCGTCGATTTGATCGGTGACGGTCGGAACCAGCACGTCGCAATGGCGCATGGCATCGAGCAAGGCCGCCCGGCTCATCGGCTCGTCATTCTCGCTGAAACCGATATCGAACAATTCCCGCATCCGGTCCTCTGTCGCGAGCGGCAATTTGCGGGTGACGATGACCCTGGGCTGGGCTGGGCGCGGTCGTTTCGGCATATATTGGCGCTATCCGCTACTCCACCGGAAGGTCAAGCGCCAATGACATATCTAGCATCCTGCCGGTGAAATCGGAGTGAAGGCAGCTTGAAGCCAAGCGTCTGAACTGGCACAGGCGAAATGGATGAAGCCAAAGAAAGAAAAAGGCATGAAATCATATTGGCTGCGCGCTGTTTTTCTTGGCCTTTCGGCCGCGGCGGCCTCGCTCGCGCCGCCCGCGCTGGGCCAACTTAAAAAGCCGCCCTATTGGGCGTCTCTGTCTAAAAGTGAAGCGCGGATGCGCACCGGCCCCAGCAGCGATTATCCAGCAAACTGGGTTTATCGCCGCCGCGACCTTCCGGTGAGGGTCATCGCCATATATTCGCATTGGCGGCAGGTGGAGGACCCGGAAGGAACCCGGGGATGGATGCATGTCCGGCTGCTCAGCGATCAGCCGACGGCGATCATTACCGGTGGAACCCAGCCCCTGCGAAAGGCGCCCGAACGCGGCGCGCCGGTGCTGTTCCGCGCGCAGGCCGGGGTTGTCGGCCGGATCTCCGATTGCGCTGACGGTTGGTGCTACATCGATGCTCAGGGCCGGAAGGGCTTTATCGAGACCGCTCATTTATGGGGCCCGAAAGAGTGAGGCTTGGGTTGTTGAGAATGATGGAGGCGTTGGCCGTTGCCATTCCCCTCCCGCTTGCGGGAGGGATCAGGGGTGGGCATTCACCGCGCTATTCCTGACAGGCCCACCCCAACCCCACCAGCAAGCGGGAGGGCAGTT
>CBHCMH010000518.1:0-1922 GCA_965974445.1 uncultured Rhizorhapis sp. | reverse complement strand
CACCCCGGCTGCTCTCCCCAACTTCCTGCACGCGATTGGCGCCCGCCTTTGACCAACCGTGCAGCAACTTCAGATAATCGCCGACGATGAAACCGATATTATGCCGCCGCTTCAACCGGCGGGCGCGGGTGCGCAGCGCCGCAATGGTGAGGCCGGGCGTGTCGTCGATATAAAGCGGCAGGTTCTGCAACTCACGCGCCGCGCGAGAGAGGTTCTGGAAATCCTGCCGGCTGATCTTGCCCATGCGCAACGCTTCGCCACTGATCCCCGACTGTTCGGCCAGAATACGGGTGGCAAGCTGGTCAGCGGACATTTCCAGGCTGAAGAAGGCCACTGGCGCGCCCATATTCTTGGCGTCTTCGATCCCGTCTTCCTTGTCGCGGATGTAACGGCTGGCGGCGTTGTAGGCGATGTTGGTGGCGAGCGACGTCTTGCCCATGCCCGGACGGCCGGCCAGGATCATGAGATCGCTGTTATGCAGGCCGCCGATCTTCTCATTGACGCCGGTCAGGCCCGTGGTGATGCCGGACAAATGCCCGCCGCTGGAAAAGGCGCGTTCCGCCACTTGCACCGCCATGGTGCTGGCCTGCAGGAAGCTTTTGACGCTGCCGCCCTCTCCCTCGCCTTCGGACACGCGGTACAGCGCGACTTCGGCCGCTTCGATCTGGCCGAGCGGATCGACATCCTCGCTGGTGTCGAGCGCCTTTTCCACCAGTTCGCGCCCAACGCCGACCAGTTCGCGCAGCAGCGCAAGATCATAAATCTGAGTCGCGAAATCCCGCGCGCCGATCAGCGCCGCGCCATTGCCGGTAAGCTGCGCCAGATAGGCGGGGCCACCCAGTTCCTTCAGCGACTCGTCAGCGTCCAGCAGCGGCTTCAGCGTCACCGGGTTGGCGACCATATTGCGGTCGAGCAGCTTCAATATCGCTTCGTAAATCCGGCCATGCACGGGCTCGAAAAAATGCTCGGCGCGAAGCTTGAGCTGCACATCCTCGGCAATGCGATTGTCGATCATCAGCGCGCCCAGCAGCGCGGCCTCCGCCTCGACGTTGCGGGGCAGGCTCTTTTCCGCCGCATCCTGCGCAGCGACCAGTCTTATATTCTCGGCCATGTCCCCTCATCTACCGAAGCGGGGCCGGAGACAAGAGGCAGCGATTTTTCCCTTGTTCACAAAGCTGTTCGCAAGCTGTTTGCAAACCTGTGGATAAGTTTGGACAGTCTGGAGATCAAACCGGAAGCCGGTTCAGGCGTAGGCGCACTTCCCGAGGTTCAGCGTGGACCGGCGCGGCGAAACATAGGGTGTCGGCATCCGCCGGACCGGCGTCATGGGGAAATGCAAAATATCCTCGGGAGTCCGGAACATGCCGCGCCGCGCCAGCCACTCGCCAGCCTGACAGCTCGACGTCACGGCAACGATGAAGGGCGCGAGCAACAGGCTGACGGCCACCGGCAAAAGCCAGAACATGACGCCGGGTCCGGCCAACGTACCGATTAGGAACGGTAAGGCGGCCACGAGATGCCAGCGATAATCATGAACCGCCTGGTCCAGCGGAATGCCATGGGCCTCCCGCCGCTGGGGAGACCAGCCGCTGGGGCGACCGCGCAGGACGCCTGCCACCGCGATCGTCTGGGCCAGCATCGTGATCGGCGCGACAAGGATGGAAAGCGGAATTTCCAATGCCATGGTGCGGGCGATCTGGCCGATCCCGCCCAGCGCCATCCGCCTCGTCCGGTCCATGCACAGCCACAGGAAGGACAAAAGCTTTGGTCCCAGAAGCAGCAATATGGTCAGCGCCACCAGCCAGGACGAGGGCGGCGATCCGAGCGGCGAATCGGTGAGCATCAGGGGATGGAGCAGCGTCGCCATCATCAGCAGCATCCAGAGCGGCGAGGCCAGATAGGCCGACGCGCCCATCAGCATC
>CBHCMH010000517.1:0-1929 GCA_965974445.1 uncultured Rhizorhapis sp. | reverse complement strand
TGCCACCGCGCCCAATGTCTGCAGCCGGGCCGCATTGGAGGCGAAGGTCGTGACCAGAACGCGGTTTTTTGCTTGGGAGATGACGTCCAGCAACCCGGCATGCACGTCGCCCTCCGACCCGCTGGCTTCCGGATTGAAGACGTTGGTGCTGTCGCAGACGAGCGCCAGCACGCCTTCGTCGCCAATGGCGGTCAGCTGTTCGGGCGTTGAGGGCACGCCGAGCTGGGGGCGTTCATCCAGCTTCCAGTCGCCGGTGTGGAAAATCTTGCCGTGGGGGGTTTCAATGACAAGCGCATTGCCCTCCGGAATCGAGTGGGCGAGCGGCATGTAACGGAAACCGAAGGGGCCGAGAGCTAAACTGCCTTCATTGTCGATGACGTTCAGTTCGACGTCGTCGATCAGGCCCTCCTCCTCCAGTTTGCCTCGGATGAGGGCAGCGGTGAAGGGCGTCGCATAAAGCGGCACATCAAGGTCGGCGGCAAGGTAGGGGATGGCGCCGATATGATCTTCATGCCCATGGGTGAGGACAATGCCGAGCAGATCGGCCCGGCGCTCCTCGATGAAGCTCAGGTCGGGCAGGATCAACTCCACGCCCGGATAACCGGGGTCCGAGAATGTAAGGCCCAGGTCAACCATGACCCATTTGCCCTGGCAGCCGTAGAGATTGACATTCATGCCGATCTCTCCCGACCCGCCAAGGGCCAGGAAAAGAAGCTCGTCGCCGGGTACTGTCATGTTATTTTTTCAAACTCCGTTCATGCATCAGCGCCAGACCCTGGATTGTCAGATCGGGCGCAATTGCATCGAAAATGCTCGTGTGCTCGTTAAAAAGGACGGCAAGGCCGCCGGTCGATATGATCTTGGCCGGACGGCCGATTTCCGCCTGCAGGCGAGACACGAGTCCCTCCATCATCGCGACATAGCCCCAGAAAACGCCGATGTGCATCTGATCTTCGGTGGTGCGGCCGATCACCGACGTGGTGGCGGGGGCTTCGATCGCGATACGTGGCAGCTTTGCCGCCGCCATCACCAGCGCGTCGAGCGACAGGTTGATGCCCGGCGCAATGATGCCGCCCTTGTAGGCACCAGTATAGTCCACGACGTCAAATGTAGTTGCGGTCCCGAAGTCGATGACGATGAGGTCGCCGGGGTAAAGATGGTGCGCGGCAATGGCGTTCACAACCCGGTCAGCGCCGACCGAACCTGGCTCCTCGACGTCCAGCGTGACGCCCCAGGGGGCGGATGCGTCTCCGGCGACCGCCGCATCCACCTTGAAATATTTCTGTGCCAGCACCTGCAGATTGTGGAGCGCGCGCGGAACGACGGTGGCGATGATGACGTCGCTCACATCCTGCATCGCGAACCCCTCCAGATTGAGGAGCTGGTTCAGCCATACTGCATATTCGTCCGCCGTGCGGCGGGGATCGGTCGCAATCCGCCAGCGCGCCCGGATATTGCCGGCATCGACCAGCGCGAAGACGACATTAGTATTCCCTGCATCGATGGCAAGCAGCATGTCCCTTGTCCTTCAGATCAGAAAAATATCGGCGGCATGAATGACATGGCTGGTACCGTCCGCCAAGCGGAGGATCAGCGCGCCGTCATGGTCAAGACCCGCGAACAGACCCTCAATGCTGTTGCCGTCGGGAAGATTGGCCTTGAGCGCCGTACCCTGCGGATGGGCGCATTTCAACCATTGCGCGCGGACAGGCGGCAGTCCCTCACCACGCCAGATATCCAGCCAGCGTGCAAAGATGTCCGCAAGCGTTTCCAGGAAATAGCCGGGATCGATATCCCCCGCTCCGTGGGCCGCCATGCTGGTGGCTGGGCGGTCGGGAATGACGGGGCTGCTCGCGATATTGAGTCCGATCCCGACAATGATCGCGTCGCCCGTGCGTTCCAGCAGCATCCCGCAAAGTTTCGCTCCAT